>JAIRPX010000113.1 GCA_031256775.1 Dysgonamonadaceae bacterium | reverse complement strand
AATATAAACAGAGCAGCGTAGCTGCGACACCTTAATTTTTATTCATTTCATGTTTATGAATTAATTTGCTGTTAAAAAAGATGTCGCAGCTACGCTGCTCAGGGAAAGGTATGTGTTTTCCAACCGTGCGCTTACGCACACGGCTACAAAGATGTTGCAGCTACGCTGCTTTTGTTCAGCAAGGTTTAGAAGAATTTTCAGCTTATCTGTTTTTGCGAAGTAATGCGAGAAAAGTTTTTTAAACGAGACACGTGGCGCAAAGCATGAAGGCACGGCTTATAAAGCCGCGTCAGCATGAAAGCCATAGACACAGGGTTTTGTTAAAACCTGTTAGGTCTTAAAGACCTAACAGGTTGGATGCAGAGGAAGGAGATAGCATTTTCTACCGAGCTCTCCATTCGTCTAACTTCCATTCTCCATTCCTTTAACTTCGTCTAACTTCCATACTTTACGCGGTTTAATTCCGTACAACGTCATTGCTTCGCTAAGGCTCGCAATGACGATTCGTGCTTTCAAGGCTTTGTGCTACGTGTCTGTCGTGGCTTCGCTAATTCCTAATTCATAATTGCGCTACATGTCTCATTTTTTATCACATTTGGGTCATTTATTGACACAAAATATTACTAAAATAGATTGTATTTGCATTTTTAAGCTCATTAAATGCACAATAATATTAGGATAGGGGTAAAAATAAAACTTTAATGAGCATGTAGTCTTAAAACATAACCTATAGTGAGTTTATATTGCTAAAAAAAGTGTTTTTTTTCAAAAAACGAGACAAATACGGACACATTTAAATAAATCAGTTGTTTAGTACAAAATAAGTGCATATATTTGTGACACGATATAGGCAGGTCAATTTGTTATATCACAACAGATAAAACCTTTTATTTTCGTAGTCCGGACACGAAAAAAGAGCGTTAAAGTTTAGCAAAACAATCACTGTTGTGGTCATTTTTAGCAAATTTTCTGCATATATATGGCAAAAATAGTCGTAAAATGCGCAAGCGACTGATAAAATGACAAGTTGTTAAAATTCAAGGCAGATAAAAATTTTTGCTTTGAAACAGAGGTTAAGCTTAATAATTTATCGGCTTAATATTTTGCCAGTAATAAAAAACGGTTTAATAAAGATAACATGAACTTAATAAAAAAACAGTATGAAAGATGGATTTGTAGAAATTTTGGAAAATAAGATTCCAAAAAAAACGAAGTTAGCAAGATTAATTGCCGATGTTCTTCGCATAGAGAAAGAGAGCGCTTATCGCCGGTTGCGGGGAGTTGTACAATTTTCTTTTAATGAAGCAGTGTTGATTGCTGCAAAGATGAATGTGTCGTTAGACGAGGTTTTATTAAAGCCATTGCCGACGTCTAATGTAAAAAAGATTATGGCATTGCCGACGATACATCCGGAAATAACGTGGAATGAGGAAAATGAAGAGACAATTGACGCCAATATCAATTATCTTAAAGATTTGGTTAAGCAGCCGTTTTCGGAATACGGTCTGGCTGTAAAATCGATTCCGTTTTCTCTTTTCTCCTCCTATAGCCTTATTAGCCGGTTTTATATTTTGAAATACTTTTATCATCATGGGCACCCTCAAAATCCGGTTCCCTTCAGTAAAGTATATGAATCGCAAAAGCAGGTGATTGCGAGGGAAGAATTTTACAATCTGTATCAGCGGATAAGTAATACTTTTTATGTTTGGGATAAAAAAATTATTTCGGCAATAGTTGAAGATATTCAATATTTCAAGGGTATTCATTTGATAAAAGATAATGAAGTATTTGAGTTGAAGAAAGAATTGCATCGTTTTTTAAATGCAATGGAACATTTGTCAAACGAAGGGAAGTTTAAAGAAACAGGTAATAAATTCGACTTGTATATTTCTAATGTTGACATTGACATTAATTATTCGTATATGTGGTCGGAGAAAATGCAGTTGTGTATGTTCAATGCTTTCATTCTGTTTGCAACGTCGTCGCATGATGAAGCTTCTGTGCGAACTGTCAGCGACTGGATTCAGTCAATAAAAAGGTGTTCTACCCGGATTTCCGGTAATGAGAACAGGGAACGTATCATGTTTTTTGATCGTCAAAGGGATATAGTGAATAGATTATAGTTTTTTTTGCAAATGCAGGAAGCACGGAGTATACAGGAGGAAGCTCTGTGCTTCTTTGTGGCGCGCGTCAGGGAATTGTGAATTAGCTGTCGGGAGTTTTTGCTTTTGCCGTGGATTGTTCAAGGTTTTTCGAGCCGTCTGATGGCAACTTCCAAATCTTCTGGCGTATCAATTCCTGTGGTTTCTTCATTCGTGATGCCAGCCTTTATAACATACCCGTTCTCAATCCAGCGAAGCTGTTCCAGCGATTCAGCCTTTTCCAGAGGCGACGGAGGTAAAGAACTGATTTCTCCCAAAACATCCGACAAATATGCATAAATACCTATGTGCTTGTAAAAAGAATGTGATTTAAGCCATTCGCTGTGATGCTTGCCGCGTATGTATGGAATAACGGAGCGACTGAAGTAAATAGCTTGCCTGTTTGAATTTAAAACAACTTTGGGCGTATTCGGATTAAACAGCTGGTCGAAGTCGCAATCGGCGCTAAACTGTTTGACTAATGTTGCTATTTGTGTCCTTTCGTCTTTAAAACAGTTTTTCAGCAGTTCGATTTGCGACGGCTGTATAAATGGTTCATCTCCCTGTATGTTAATAACAACGTCGAATTTACAGCTTAGTTTCGTATATGCTTCCCAACAGCGATCTGTTCCGCTCTGATGGTTTGGCGACGTCATAATTGCTTTCCCGCCAAAATTTTGCACGGCGTTGTAAATCCGTTCATCGTCTGTGGCAACCGCTACATCGTCCAGGCAACCTGCAACCTGCTCGTAAACTCTCTGAATCATAGGCTTGCCAAGCATGTCGGCTAATGGTTTGCCGGGTAAACGTGTTGATGCGTACCTTGCCGGTATAATTCCTGCAAACTTCATAAAGATTTAATTTTCATAATATTATCATTTTCTCCTATCAGCCACAGTATGTCTCCTTCTTCCAGGACAAGATCCAGGTCGGGATTGTGCGTTGACATATTATTTCTCTCAATACCAATCAATAAACAGTGATATGTTTCCTGTATGCCGGATGTGCGAATGTTTTTTCCTATCAGGATCGAATTTGCTTCAATCTGTATTTGTTTCATTTGCACTTCCGGCGAATATTTTTCTTCCAAATTAGCATATCTTTGCCGTTTTTCTTCCAGTCGCTGCTGGAATAATTCCATCTGCTTGTCGGTTCCAAGCACAACTATATGGTCGTCGGGATAAAACCGTTCATCACCTTTTGGGATATTTATGCGCAGTCCATTACGCATGATAGTTACCACGCTTACCCCGAAAAACTGCCTGAAATTAAGCTCTTTCAAGGTTTTACCGACAATAGAGTAATAGGGTAAAACGGCAAAGTCGGCAAGGTGTAAATCGCGTTCCATCACGTGGTTGGTAAAACCTTTTGTGACAGGAGATTTGGATTCCCTGTATTTTTCCTTTTCATTAAAATTTGCCTTAAAACGCTGTTCCAGTGATATAGAACGTTTCTTCAAATGCGTGGAAGCTACAAATATCATCAATATGGCAATTGCAATGGTAAATGTAATAGCAAAATGCGTATGAAACAGATAAAACAGAACGTACATAATGATAGCGGCACAAAGCAATACCCTGACAATAATTGTGAAAATCAGGGGACCGCGATTAATCTTATTGTTTTTCCAGAGCTGAACAAATTCTTCAGAACGATCTTTTTTAATGATAATCGCCCTCATAAAGGGAGAAACCCCAGCTAAAATAACAGCTGCCGCAAGTAAATCGCCTTTCAATCCGGGCAGGAATTTATGTATGAAAGGCAGTCCATAGCTAAGCGACAGGCTCACAATCATAATGCAGATAACCAAATAAAGAATTACAATGACAGCCATTTGCTTCAGAAGCTTTTTCCACAGCGTATCCTGATTTACCGGACGTGCTGCGGAAGAATCCCTGTTGATAAATTTTATCCATTTTTGCGGCAGCTTTTTTTCCAGGAGAACATAAGCAGGGTCGGCTAATTTCATCATGTAAGGCGTTACAAAAATGGTAATTACGGAAACAGAAACAATAATCTGGTACAGGTTATCTCCTATTACCTGAAAGCTCAATCCCAGAGCGCCTATAATATAGGAAAATTCTCCTATCTGCGTCATTGAAAAACCGGCTGAAACGGCAGTTTTAAGGTTTTGTCCTGAAAGAAGCACGCCGCCCGTAGCGAAAATAATCTGTCCCACAATCACAACAAGACTGATAATCAGGATATAAACAATATTATCGCCTATATTTGCAGGCTGAAGCATCATTCCTACCGAAACAAAAAAAATAGCTCCGAAAAAATTCTTTATAGGCAGTATTAAATGTTCTATCCTTTCCGAATCAATCGTTTCAGCTAAAATAGAACCCATGATGAAAGCGCCCAGCGCGGTAGAAAATCCAGCCTGTGTAGCTAAGAAAACCATCCCCATACATAAAGCGATAGAAATTATCAGCAGTGTCTCGTCGTTCAGGAAACGCTTGGCTTTCCGGAGAATGGTCGGTATCAAAAATGTGCCGAGAATAAACCAGAACAACAGGAACGCTATTAATTTTAACAGGCTTACAATCATTTCCATACCCTGGAAATTCTGACTGACGGCAACCGTTGACAGCAAAACCATTAGAAGGACGGCTACAAGATCTTCTATAATCAGTATTCCCAAAACAATTCCAGCAAAGTTTTTGCTCGTTAAATGCAAATCGTCGAAAACCTTGATTATTATCATGGTTGACGACATGCAAAGCATTGCACCAAGAAACAGGCTCGTTAAATGCGACCAACCGAAACAGATACCTGTAAAATAACCCAGTACAATCATGGATATGACTATAAAAAGCGCCGCCACGATTGCCGTAACGCCAACTTTCATCAATTTCTTGAAACTAAATTCCAGACCAAGACCAAATAAAAGGAATATAATACCTATCTCTGCCCAAATCTCGACGCCTTCGTATTCGGGGCTGTGTTTGGGAATGAAAAACGAAAGGATAATTCCGGCAACAATGTATGCTAATACCACCGGTTGTTTCAAAAATTTGAATAAAAGGGAACAAACCCCAGCCACGACTAATATAAGCGCCAAATAAGTGATTAGTGATTCCGACATTCTCTATTTAATTTTAATTGCGTTTAATTCTATAATCCGTTATATTTAATTTTTTATAAGTTTCAATCAAAGCTTCTTCGTTGTTTGTGATAATCAATAATTTATCGCCTGACTTCAATTCGGTATTGCCTTTCGGAATAAAATATTGGTGATCGCGCTTAACCATTACGGCTAATGTATGTTCGGGAAGCGACACGTCCATCAGGCGGTTGCCGTGCAACAAAACGCTTTCGGTCAATTCTATTTCTGTCATTGTTGATTTAATATCTTCTGCAAACTCCAAATCGAAATCGACCATCGAAACCTGATCTTCCCTGTCTTTTACCAGTCCAAGCCATTTACCTACCATCGTTAAGCCGGTTCCCTGCACCAGCAGTGAAAGTAATGTTATGAAAAAAACGGTGTTAAACATCAAATGGGCGTGTTCAAGCTCTGCAGCCAAAGGCAAAATGGCAAACACAATCGGTACGGCGCCGCGCAATCCAACCCATGACACAAACACTTTTGCCGTTTTTTTCATTCTCGTAAACGGCAATAACGAAAGGAAAACAGTCAATGGACGCGCCCCTATAATCATAAACATACCTATAATCAAACCGGTTGGAGCTATTGGCAACAAGTCTTTCGGATTCACTAACAGTCCCAGAATAAGGAACATAACCAATTGACTTATCCATGCCAAGCCATCAAAAAAACGTAGCGATGAACGTTTATGCACCAATTTTGCATTTCCCAGCACCAAACCGCCAATATAAACTGCCAAATAACCGTTTCCTTTCAGGAAATAAGTAGCCGAAAAAATAAAAATCCCGAAAGTAAAAAGCAAAATCGGATACAGCGAATCATTATTTAAATTGATACGGTTGATAATCCAAACTGCCAGTTTTCCAAAAACTAAACCGGCGATGCTGCCGATGCCAAATTGCAGGAAAAAATCAAAAACAGCACGTCCGTATTCGGGAGACGCCTTGCCTTCGCTGATTAACTGAATCAAAATAACAGTCAGCATATATGCCATCGGATCGTTGCTGCCGCTTTCAAGTTCGAGCAGCGGTCGCAATTTCTTTTTCAGGAGTATGCCTTTCCCGCGCAAAATGGAAAAAACCGAAGCAGAATCTGTTGAAGACATGACTGAAGCCAGCAGCAGAGCTTCGAGAAAAGACAAATGAACGCCGGGCAAAAAGTATCCGGCAACGTAATAGATGAACGAACCGGTAATAAACGCCATAAGCAAAACGCCAGCCGTAGCAAGTATAATTCCCTGTGGAGCAACCGGTTTAATATCTTCATATTTTGTATCCAGACCACCTGAAAACAGGATGATGCACAAAGCCACCGTCCCGATAGTCTGGGCTGCCTGGTAGTGTTGAAACTCAAAACCAAGCCCGTCCGAACCAAACAACATTCCGATGCCAAGAAAAAGCAGCAAAACCGGCACGCCAAATCTTGTACCTACTTTGGTCGCCAACAGGCTAATTAAAAAGAGAACCGACAGAAACAATAAAATAAACTCAATGGAAATAATCATACTTGATTTATTAAAATGAGTTCACAAATATACGTAAAATTATTGGAATGACCAAAAATAGCTTATTCACGATACTCACAAAGGTTTTTTAGCTTATCCGTAGAGACGCCAAATTGGGGCGTCTCTATAAAATTGCAGACGCCATTTGTGTGAAAACCTGCACGGTATGGTTTTGTGCAACGTCATTGCGAAGGCGAAGCCTTAAGCAATCCAGTAAAAAACTGATAACTAAAAACTGACAACTGACAACTGATAACTGACAACTGACAACTGATAACTGACAACTGATAACTGAATTTCCCCATTTATTGTGTCTCGTGAACTGTGAACCGTTTTTTAGCGATGTTGCTATTTATGACAATAAAAAACACTAAAAAGGCGATTATTTTCAGAAAAAATCACTACATTTGCCGCGTTGTTGTAAAATATGAGTAATCTAAACTTTTTGTCTAATAAAAACGGAGGTTTTAAACGAACCTATAATTTGCACAAAAAGTTTATATATCTTTATGTTATAACAGGATACGAAAAATTAATATTTATTTTTTATGAAAAGAAAAAGTTTACTTATGTTTGTAGCGATGCTGCTGATTTTCGGCGCATCAGCTCGTGGAGAAAAGTACAGTAACGGAAGTTACTGGTTTGATTTGCAGAAACAGGATGTTTCGGCAGACGAAATGCAACAGGTAAAGGCAAGACAAAATGCAGTCCAAAACACAGCGGCAGACTGGACTGAAATCACCTTGCCCTATAATGTATCTTTGGCATTCATCAATGGAGTGTCTATTAACACGTGGGGAGGGCGCGCCATGTATTTCAAATTTACGCTTGCACAGGCGGAAATAGTAGGATTTACTGCAAGTACATGGGAGCCTTATTTTGAGATATACAAAGACGAAGCGATGACCAATAAACTTCTGCAGGGAAGTTCTACCTATCCTGTTTTGCAGGCAGGCACATATTATGTGGCTGTAAGCGCTAATGAAAATGTTACAGCGCAGATTGCAATACAGAATTTGCAGCTGCAAAGCGTAACTTTGTCCTACGACGGCAATTTTTCAATGACGTCTGCAACGCCGTTAATAAATGGCGGCGCTTCTCTGGCATACGTGTTTGAAACAACTGCCGGACAGTTAGTTGATTTCACTGTTACGGCAGGTCAGGAAGTTACCTTTAATCTTGCAGACGAAACAGGTTCGCTTGTAAATGTTACCAATGCATCCTATCTGCTGGGTAAGGGTAAACATTACGTGTTTGTAAGAAGCGCGTATGTGCTTGGCGACGGCGAAACGCTTTCGGGAAATATGAAAATTGCGCCCAATGCATACATCATCAGCGAATTGGAGCCGCTCCCTTATCAGGCAGAATTTTCGCTTACGCAAGACAATACAGTGAGATGTTTGGACAGAGAAGTGCAGATTTACAGTTTCACATTGACCAACGTGCGACCTGCCAGAGTATCATGGCAATTAGACAATAACAGCGCGCCCGCGCAGTTCTATTTCTGGGATGATAACGGAAAATCTCTAAGATACAGCAGTTCAAGCCCCCTTTATTCCAGCAGCAGTCTGCCTGCGGGTAAATATTATATGATGATTTCGGATTATTCGGAAGCAATTTCTAAAGGCAATACAATCAGCGGCAACTTAAATCTTGAAATGCTTAAAATTTATGTTGACTGGGATTATTTTGAACAGCTTACGCCGGAGCATCAAATTCTTGGAAACAATAATTCCATGTCGCCCGCTGTAGTTCAGAAAGGTACCGACGCTATTATGGGACGGGGATTCAGCTTTAACGCAGAAGCTGGAAAAATTTACGACTTGAAATGGAATGCATATATATCGGACGCCATGAACACGTGGATGACAGGTATCAGTATACTGAAAAATACCTTTACAGACGATTATGACGTTGACAGAATTATGGCATACTCCGGAATGTATTACAATACGGATTCCGGACAGGGCAGTATATTTTTTCCGGCTAAAGAAACAACTA
>JAIRPX010000081.1 GCA_031256775.1 Dysgonamonadaceae bacterium | reverse complement strand
GCTCTGTAAATGGCGCCAACTCTGTCTTCAACGGGAACATCATCATTTGTCTTTTCAATAAGCATGTTTGCAGAACTGATAACCTTGTATGATTGACGCCATAGTTGAAGAATACGATTATCGTTCGCATCAAATGTAAAATTGCCGAAAACAGCGTATGGTTCTGGCAGCGACGCCTGATGCGTAAGGGCAGCGTCTATCAGGTACAACTCTTTCAACATTTCTGTAAGCTCTTTTTCTAAGGCTCGCAGGATAAGTTCGTAGGGAGCTTCTTCCTCTACTAAAAAGTCGTAGGGAGCGATATATGTCTTAACCTGCATTTTAGATTCGTTCTCGTTTGCATCTACGTGCAAAGGTACAAGTTCGTCAAACACTTTGTCGTCATCATTAATAATTCTATCTCCGTTTATGTCCGCTAACTTCAATCTGCCGGGCTTTACGCCGCTCTGCATTGGAGAATTGTCGATTTCTTCCTGCGATGTGAAAAGTCCGGCTATCACAAATCCCTGTCTGCTTACGTTTTGTTCTCTCTTGCCTCCATTACTCCATAGAATGCGGTAAACATAGTCGCCAGGCTCAAGTTCAAAGGCAACGCGCCCATTCTCGTCGGTTGAGTAATCTTCAACAGGATCGTCATCCGAACTTTTATACACACTGATATGCGCACCGGTTGCCACGATATAGGGAATATTGTTTTCTGGCGACCACTGCGCGTTGCAGGAGTAGACTTCAAATTCGACAATTTGTTTTGCAACCGGTTTTGTGCCATCCTCTTTCGTAGCCTTTTGCGTAACGCTGATTATAATTTCCATACCGTTACACGAGATTGTAATTTCCGCTGTGCGGTCTGCGCCTGTGTTGTTCGGCTCAAGCGAAATGGAGATTGTGTAGCTGCCAGCCTTGTCGCCGTGGTCTGGATCGATAGAAATCCATGTTGGTGCATTGGCAGCCGCCCGCATTTGCGGTGATTTTGCACCCATTTGTTTTTCCGAAATTGAAGAAGTCCAAGCGCCTGTTGTAGTAAATGTTACTTCACTTTTACCATTAGTTTCGTCGGCAAAAACATTTTGGGTCAGCGCCTCGTTATCCTGTACTGTGATTGCAGCATTTTCATCAGGGTCGTCCTTGCCGCAACCAGTAAATATTACAGCCGTTAGCAGCAAAATCATACTTAAAAAATTTATTTTTCTCATACTTTTGTTATTTAAAATATTAGTATATAATTATTTATCCAAAAATACAACTGTTAATGCAACCATACAAAAAAGGCATGAAACTGTTTGTTGATTGCTTACTTTGATTGGCAGGCTCTGACTTATACCCTTTCTACCAAATAAGCACAAAACAGTTCACCCTTACGACGTGAACCTTCGCTATCTTACTCTCGGTAGAAATTAGTCAGATTTCGCCAATCAGAGAATAAGAGCTAAGCTCAAAATATTTTATTATGTTATATTTATCCTAACATTATTTTATTGTTTTTAATCAGGTACAAATATAGATAAAATTTTCCGGTAAAAAAACTTCAGTTTAAAAAAGTCGCGTTTTTTTCCTTTTCAAAACGTAAAAACAAAAAAAAATCATAAAATGGCATATATTGATTTTGTTTTTATGAAAAAATATGTAACTTTGGCGCTTGATATAAAAACAAAAAAAGATTATGACATAAATTGATACTTATGCGCATGTAATGCGTTAAACAAACGACATAAATTTTAGCGTTTACGCTATTCTCGCGATTGAAAACTAGGAATCTTCAATTAACGTAGCAAGGAAGCAGTAACGTTCGCCAGAACGTGGGCTTTATTTTATTTGCTACAACAGGTTTTCCTAGTACCTACAATCGCGGATAGTAAAGTCCGCGATTTTTTATGTCCATGTCAAAACAGGATGAATAACATTTAATTTATTGAATTATAAACAGTTAAGGAATTATTTAGTATGAAACAGATTGTAGCAATTATTGTAATGGCATTATTTGTCGTAACAAGTGTGTCTTATGCGCAAACGCAGAAAGAAATCAAGCAGGTAGAAAAAGAAGCAAAAAAGGAAGCTAAGGAAAAAGAAAAATCTGGTTGGAAATTATTGGAACCCGGTTCTTTGGAAACAGTGGTAAAAACACATTTACTGAAAAGCAGGTATGGTAACATGACGGAAATTGTGGGAACGGCGAATATGAAAAAAAGCATTAATCTTGGAAAAACTACTGCAAGAAACAATGCTGTCAACGAGTATGCCGAAGGTGAGAAATCAATGGTGAAAGGAAAAATTACGAGCGGAATAATAGATTTGAATGAAAATCAAATCGAAAATTTGGCTGGTGGCTTTGAACGGCGTGTAGTAGCTGAAATCTCAGGTGAATTACGACTTTCATATACTTTATACAAGCAAAATAAAGATGGAAGTTACGATGTGCAAACGATTTATTTAGTTGATATAGAAGCCGAAGCAAAGGCTAAAAAACGGGCGATGCAACTTGCGCTGGAAGAAGCCGAATTAGCTTCTAAATATGGCGATGCCATTTCAAAATTTATTGACGGCAGTTTTCAGGAATAAATAATAAAATATGAGAGCAACTTTAATAATTCTGTTCTCGCTAATTTACGTTGTCTGTTGCGGACAGGATATACATAAGCAGGTAGCAAAAATTAAATCCGATCCGGCTTACAAATGGGGCGAAGGGTATGGAGCTACCATTGAAAGTGCAGATAATATGGCATTGAGCGCTTTAATTAGTCAGATTTCTCTTTCAATAATGAGTAAATTCGATAACGAAGAAAGCCAAAAAACAGTTAATGGCGATGTTCATTACAGCGAAACGGTTCAATCTCAGCTCAAAACCTATTCAATAGGAACTTTTCAGAATGTTGGTCTGATAGTTATTTCCGATGAGCCGGATGCACAGGTTTTTCGTTATATAAAAAACGACGAAATAGATAAAATCTACGAAGAACGGATCAGTAAAGTCAAGAGCTATATCGAATTTGGACAGAAGGAAGAAGGTAAATACCAGATGGCAGACGCCCTGCGCTACTACAATTGGGCTTTGGCTCTGTTGCAAACCTATCCTTATCCGGAACAGATAAAAGTTCCGGACAGTGGCAAGGAGGTAAGCGCCAAACTTTGGCTGGATTCCAAAATTAACGAAATCCTGAACAATATTAGGTTTTCTATTACGAATATAGATGAAGAAGACAGTCAATTCATTGTGAATATGGATATTACCTATAAAGGACAAATTGTAACCAATCTGGATTATTCGTATAATGACGGTTATCGTTATGTTGGACCTATTTCGGCAAAAGACGGACGGGCAACTGCCGGATTTAATGCAAAACCGGCAAGGAATATTCGGATAAAATGCGAGTATATCTTTGCCAATCAGGCAAAAACATTAGATCAGGAAGTCAACCTTGCGCTTTCGGCTTTTACTCCCCGAAATTTTTCGAATGCACTGATAATCGTTCCTGTAAGGAACGTTCAAACTGGAAAAACTTCAAAATCGTCTTCCAAACAGGAAGATATTTTGGAAACAAATTCCGTACAGCAACAGATAAAAGCCATCGAAGCTAATCAGGTAACTTTTGCCAAAGCAGACAACGAAGCGGTTTGTCGTTCCGTGATGCAGGAAATTGAAAAAGCTGTCAGGAGTAAAAATCATGCCGGAGTACGAAATTTCTTCACGCCAGAGGGATACGAAATGTTTAATGCTCTTATACATAATGGAAATGCAAGCATTATCCGGTCGCCGGAATATCGTTTTATGCCATATAGAAGTATGACGCTGTGCCGAAGCATTCCCATGCAGTTTAAATTCAAAAACAACCGTCAGTTTATAGAAGACGTCGTATTCAGGTTTAACAAGGACGGGAAAATAGAATCGCTGGCTTATGCCCTGACAAAAAAAGCGGAAAACGATATATTAACTTCTGACAAGAAATGGGACAATGATACGCGCCTTACGCTGATTAATTTTCTGGAAGATTACCAGACGGCATACGCCTTAAAAAGGATTGATTATTTGGAAAGTGTCTTTTCAGACGACGCTTTGATTATTACCGGCACAGTTCTTTCTTCTCGAAAAGCAGGTCGGGATGTATCGTCAGCTCTCTCACCAGACAATGTAATAAAGGAAACAAGATATACAAAAGCACAATACATAAAAAAGCTGCGTGAAAGTTTTGCGAGTAAGGAATTTATTAATATACATCTGGAAGACAACGATATATTAAGCGCAAAAAATCATTTACAGGGCGTATATGCAATACAGATAAAACAAAATTACTTTTCAAACAATTACGGCGATTCAGGCTATTTATCGCTGGCTGTTGATTTAAGAGATAAAATGCCGGTGATAAAAATCAGGGTTTGGCAATCCGAAAAAAATTCAGAATTTACAGTTCATTCACTATTAAAAGCAATACAGTATGAATAAGAAAATATTTTTTACAGCAGTTACTTTATTTTTCAGTATAATTTCTTATGCTCAATTGGAGTTGAAACAAAATACATTTAAGCAAATCAGCAGCGATGATCCAACAATAAGCAATATGGGCACCAATCCCCATTTATTCGGGGAAAAAGTAAAGGACAAAGATGGTGACTTATGTGCTATTTTATTAGTAAAAATAGATAAAGTTGCCTTATCTGATATTAAAAAATTCGACCTTTATGTTGATGAAGACATGGAAATAGTCCGCAAAGAAATTGAAAATGGAAATCTTTGTATTTATTTAACAGGCAGATATACAAAATTTTGGGTAGTACACCCTTCATTTGGAAAATCGAATATTGTACAGCTTAAGCTCGAAATTGGGAAAACTTATGAGATTCAGCTGACAAATGGAGAAACTGCTGATTTATCCTTTTACAGCAATCCTGCCGGAGCCAATATTTACATAAACGGAGAATGGAAAGGAAAAACAGCAGATAATGGATTGAGTGTTCCTAAATTACCCTATGGTAATTATACTGTGATGGCGCAATTAAATGGAATAAAAGAAGAAAAAAATATCGAAATAACAGAGACCAGCGACAGAAGTTATTCTTTCAATGTAATGCAAAAAAGATTGTTTTATTTCAATAGCGATCCTCAGGGTGCTACACTTTTTATAGACGGGACAAAGATTGGAACAACACCCCTGTCACATGAATTAACATTGGAATTTCATAACATCAAAGCTACTCTTAACGGAGAACAGGACAGTTTTGATAAAAATTTTGCCGATAAAGACTTACCAAATACGTTTACACTTAATGTGATCAAAAAGAAGTCGGTACAGATAAACGCTCTTGTCGACGGGCAAAGAGTATCGGCAAAAGTTGAAATAGATAATAAGGAACTGATAGATAAAACGCCTGTAACCGAACAGTTAACCTACGGAAAACATAAAGTTAACGTACAGTACTATGGACGGTCAAAAACAAAAAATATCAAAGTGACGGAAAGCGGGAAGTCGCATTTTGATTTTAAGTTGCCAGGTCAATCAAGTATTACGTGGCCTTGGGAAAAAGACAGGGTTGTTTATCCCATAGGCTGGTCTTTGGGTTATGTGCAGAAACAATGGGTTCTTACATACGAAAACGAGAAAATAAAATACGGTTTTTGGGACGACGACAAATATCTACACGGCATACAGACAGGATTGCGTATCACTCCGCATTTCTGGGGAGGAATAGGACTTAACACCGGTCTGTTTTATGAATTTTATTATTCCAAAAGCGATCCTTTTGAAGTTTTAGACACAGAGGGATACGGAGGTTATGGAGATGGATATGCCACAATGATGGAACATTCTTTATATCTCCCTCTGAATCTTGAATACAGGTTCCAATTTTCCGAATCTTTCCAGATTTTTGTCAACGGCGGCATTGGACTGGATTACGGACTGTTTGCAGGAGCCGACTGGTATATGAAAAGCGACGACAGCAATCCGTATTATTCAGAGAGCGATATATACGGCAAGGAAGACTTTGGTGATTATACTCGCTTTAATGTTTCTGCCGAGTTTGGAGGAGGAATAAGAATCAGACATTTTCAACTGAATTTTAATATGGCAAAAGGATTAATGAACCAGACAAAAGAAGAAAATGTAACTGTGAAGCAGAATAAGATGATGATTTCCGCTTCTTTAATGTACTGATTTGTTAAATTGAAAATAACGGAAAAATGAATAAAACGGTCATTGCACTGTTATTTTTGTCGGCGTCTGTCGGCATAAGCGCCCAAAATTCTTTGGAAGATTTTAGAAAACAGTCACGTAAAGAATACGAAGACTTCCGCAGGCAGGTTGTCAAAGAATACAGTGACTTTCGCGATCGCGCCAATGCCGAGTACGCCGAATTTATGCGCAGGGCATGGGAACAGCACAAATCCATGCCCGAAATTCCCGCGCCCAAGCCGCCAGATCCGCCCATACCTCCGGTTGTCGTTCCCAAAGAAGAAATGGATAAAACACCGGAGGATAAACCAGTTCCTTATGAGGAAGTTATCCCTGCTCCAGTTGTTATTGAACAGCCCAAACCTGTGGCGCCCGTTCCGGAAATTCCCAAGCCGAAAGAAACCCTGTTTTCATTTAGGGTATTCGGAACAGAATGTAAAGTACGTCTGGCTGACGAAGATCGTTTCCGTTTGACTGCCTGTACGGAAGATGCTATTGCCGACGCATGGAAAAAACTCTCGCAGCCTCAATATAACAATCTGATACGCGACTGTCTGCAACTGCGCACTCGCCTTAATCTTTGCGACTGGGCATATTTGTTGCTGCTGCAAAAGTTATCATCGGATTTCCTTGGCGAAAACAGCAATGAATCAACGTTGCTTGCGGCATTTATCTATGGTCAGTCTGGTTATAAAATGCGTTTGGCGCGTTCCGAATCAGGTAGTCTGTTTCTTATGGTTGCCAGCAGGCATATCCTTTGCAACATAGGCTATTATGTAATAGACAGCGAAAATTTTTATCCGCTGAACTGTCGGGAAAAAAAATTATTCATCTGTAATAATGTGTTTCCCGGCGAACAGGCTTTATCATTACTGATTGGAAAAGAACAGTATTTTACGGCAAATGTTGGTAGTAAAAGGACGCTGATGTCTGAGAAGTATCCCGATGTCACAGCCACAATTTCATCTAACAAAAATCTGATAGACTTTTACAGTACCTATCCCCAGTCATACATCAACAGCGACGCTACAACCAAATGGACTTTTTATGCCAATACTCCGCTCAGTCAGTCTGTTAAAGAAACTTTGTATCCGGCACTAAGTAAAGCCGTTCAGGGTAAAAGCGAACAGGACGCAGCCAATATACTAATCAACTTTGTTCAGACGGCTTTCAAGTATGAATATGACGATGTTGTCTGGGGTTACGACCGTCCATTTTTTGCCGATGAAACACTTTATTATCCGTTCAGCGACTGCGAAGACAGGGCTATACTGTTTTCCCGCCTGATTAGGGATTTGACAGGCTTGAAGGTTGTGTTGCTATACTATCCCGGACATCTTGCTACGGCAGTTAAATTCAGCGAAATGATTCCGGGTGATTATTTGCAGGTGAACGGGCAGCGCTATCTCGTCTGCGATCCGACTTATACCGGAGCAAATATAGGCATGACGATGACAGGTATGGACAATAACAGGGCTACCGTTGTTTTTCTGGAATAACATATTCAGAAACAGGCATAGATATTACAATAGCCAAACAGGTAAAAAAACGGTTCAGATATGTGAGTATTTATAAAAAATACACTATCTTTGCAAACAAAAGAAAATATTTTTATAGGCATGAAAAAGAAAATTTTCGTATCAGGATGCTACGACTTGTTACACAGCGGGCATGTAGCATTTTTTAAAGAAGCCTCTCAATATGGGGATTTATATGTAGGCATCGGCTCCGACGCCACAATAAAAGACTTGAAGGGAAGAAGAACTGTGAATAGCGAACAGGAGCGACTGTATATGGTAAAATCTGTTCGTTATGTGACCGACGCATGGATCAACAGCGGTAGCGGAATCATGGATTTTGAAGAAGATCTGATTAATTTCCATCCCGATATTTTTGTTGTTAATGAAGACGGTCACTCGCCTCATAAAGAAGCTATTTGCAAGAAGTTGGGCATTGAATATAAAATTCTTAGCCGTATTCCCGACAAGGGGCTTCCGGCACGTTCAACAACGTCTATCAGGACCAATGTCAATTCCCTTTTGCCATACCGTCTGGATTTGGCAGGAACATGGATTGATCAGCCATACGTTTCCAAATATTATCCAGGATGGGCGATTACAATTTCATTAGAGCCTACTATTGATTTCAATGAAAGATGTGGAATGTCAACTTCTACACGGAACGCCGCCGCCCAGCTGTGGCCCTACGAACTGCCTGCCATGCATCCCGAAAAATTAGCCCAGCTGCTTTTCCATTACGAAAATGAACCAGGAAGAAAAGAAATATCAGGAGCGCAGGATTCTATAGGTATCTGTATGCCAGGATTAAATCGTCATTATTACGATAATAACTACTGGCCTCTAAAAATAGAATCAGTTCTGGATGAAGATATTTTATTGTGGCTCGAAAATAATATTTCCTTAGTGCTTTTATGGCCCCGTCCTGCCGGAACAAATCTTCTGTCAGAAACATTTATCAACAGGGAGAATGTTGAGGCTCTAACGAAGGCAGCCGATATATGCTGGGAAGGTATTTTGAAGAAAGATTTGCAGCAATTTGCCGACGGCGCAAAGAAATCATTTGAAGCTCAGGTTAAAATGTTTCCAGCGATGGCGCCAGCCGACGTCAAAAATGCCATTGAACCGTATAAGGACAAAGCCTTAGCATGGAAATTAGCGGGAGCGGGAGCGGGAGGTTATTTGGCTCTGATAAGTGAAGAGCCTGTTTCTAATGCTATTAAAATAAAAATAAGAAGAAATAACGGGTACTGAAATGAATACAAAAGAAGCAAAAATACAGGCTTTTGAACGTTTGATAGATATAATGGACGAACTGCGTGAAAAATGCCCGTGGGATAAAAAACAGACTAATGAAAGCCTGCGTACCAATACAATTGAAGAAACTTACGAGTTATGTGAGGCTATAATAAAAAACAATTTTCCAGAAATAAAAAAAGAATTGGGCGACGTGCTTCTTCACGTTGTCTTTTATGCAAAAATAGCGGAAGAAAAAGGGCAATTTGATATTGCCGATGTATGTAATTCACTGTGTGACAAATTAATATTCCGTCATCCGCATGTTTTCGGAACAGAAAAAGCGGAAACGGCAGGAATTGTGGAGTCAAACTGGGAACAAATCAAATTAAAGGAAAAAGACGGCAACCAGACTGTTTTAGGCGGAGTTCCAGCATCTTTACCCAGTATAGCAAAAGCTCATCGCATACAGGACAAAGCGCGAAATGCAGGATTCGACTGGAAACAGAAGGAAGACGTATGGGAAAAGGTGCATGAAGAACTTGACGAACTGAAAGCCGAAATAAAAGCAATGGACATGGAAAAAATGGAAAATGAATTTGGCGATTTGTTTTTCAGTTTGATTAATGCTGCCCGCCTGTATAAAATTGATCCAGATAATGCTTTGGAGCGTGCCAACCAGAAATTCATTTTCCGTTTCAACTATATGGAACAGAAAGCGAAAGAGCAAAACAGCTCCCTGAAAAATTTGACTCTCGACGAGATGGAAACGTTCTGGCAGGAAGCAAAACTTTATTTGTAGAGACGTGGAGCGTTGTGGCTTATCCTACAATCCACCGCTTCACATTCCGTTTCTCATTATCAAACTCCACTCCAATTTTGATGATTTTTTTGCCTGACAGATTAAATTTTCCGGCATAATCCTTTGTTTCAATTTGTTTCAGAGCGTCTTCGGCTGTACCGTTGCCATCAAGTTTGAACTCAAAAATATAAAC
>JAIRPX010000317.1 GCA_031256775.1 Dysgonamonadaceae bacterium | reverse complement strand
TTATAAAAAAAATATTATGCAGCAAAGATAAGCATATTCTTTTAAAATTCAAAACAAAACTATGTTAATTGTATTTATTTAACTATTAAATGTTGTTTTTGTTAATTTTTTGTGCAATTATGCCTTCGCGCATTTATAAGTAAACGAGAGATGAGTAAACAAGTAAACGAGAGATGAGTAAACAAGTAAACGAGGGATGAATAAACAAGTAAACGAGGGATGAGTAAACAAGTAATTATACTCTGCACGGCATTGTTTTATGCAACGTCATTGCGAAGGCGAAGCCTGAAGCAATCCAGTACTAAAAACTGATAACTAAAAACTGATAACTAATTTCTGGATTGCTTCGCTAACGCTCGCAATGACGATGCTCCATTCGCCCTACCTATCAGGCAAATTCGCGCGAAAGCATAAAGGCACGAAAGCGCGAAAGCCGCGCCAGCAAATTCATAATTAGTATTTCTGTCTTGCTTCGCTAACGCTCACAATGACGATGCACAAATATATATCTGCGCCTTAACGTGGTTGGGGATGCGTTTTTCAATATTCGTTTGGGAGTTCAGCTAATTGTGCTGCCGTGAAAACGGGACCATCTTTGCAAACGTAGATTTTACCAACATTGCATCTGCCACACTTGCCGAAACCGCATTTCATGCGATTTTCGAGTGTTGTGAAGATATTTTCTTTAGCAAACCCCAGTTTTTCCAGTACTGGGAAAGTGTTTTTTATCATAATTGGCGGTCCGCATACAACAGCTATTGAGTTTTCAGACGAGGGCGCTGTTTTTTCAACAATAGAAGGCACAAAGCCTGTATTTTCTTTCCATTCAGGTGTTTCGCCTCCCGGATCGACCGTTAAATACAGGTTCACATCGGAACGGTTTTTCCATTCGTCCAGCTCGTATTTATAAACTAAATCGTTTACGGTTTTTGCGCCATAAAAGATAGTTATGTCTTTGTAATCCTTCCTGTTATCCAGGCACGACCAAATTACGCTACGCATGGGCGGCAATGCAATTCCACCGGCAATAAATACCAGATTCTTACCTTTCCATTCGTTAATGGGAAATATGTTTCCATAAGGACCGCGAAATCCAATAACGCTACCTTCTTCCAGATTCGACAAAGCGGAAGTAACCCTTCCCGCTTGACGGAAAGTACATTCTACATATCCACTGCGCGTGTGAGGGGATGCAATGCAGAAAGTAGATTCACCTTCCCCGAAAACAGAATATTCGGCAAACTGTCCTGTTTGAAATTTGAATTTTTCTCCTTCTTCCTCATTTTTAAATTTTAGCCGGAATGTTTTCACGCCAGGCGCTTCATCCGTTATCTTTTCAATAATCATTATGTGAGGAAAATATATATTGCGATTGTCCATTTTATTTTAAAACTAAAAATTAAAAACCTTCGCGCATTGCCGCCATATTTGCCTGTTTCACCGATTCCGGATCATCTTTGTTGATGCCGTATTTTTCAGCAGGCGGAATTGTTAGCGTCAAACCTAATTGAAGTGTGTTTGGATTTCTTATGATTTTTTTATTTTCTTCATAAATATATATCCAGAAACACTTGTTTCCATATTCCTTTAGCGCCAAACTTGCCAGCGTATGACCGTTCTGGACAGTTATTTTCCTGCTTTCCGTTACCTTTGGTTGCGTTTCAACAGGCTTTGTTTCAGCGGGCTTAGTTTCGACAGGTTTTGTTTCTGCGGATTTCATTTCAGCAAGCTTCGTTTCGACAGGTTTATTATTAACTGCCGTCTCAGAAGTATGATCGGCATAATTCTGTTTTTTTTCCCTCTGTTTTATTCTTTCTACAATTGCCATTGCCGAATCAATGAGCGCTTGATTAACATGAACAGTATCTTTTTTAATTTCAGCGCTGTCGGAATTTATAAGCAGAGCTTTTTTTTCCTGAGAAAGAGTTGATCGTTTCCCCTTGCCCTCACTGGCGAAAGTGGTAGCTACGGGTTCTTTGCCGCCGTATTCGGGATGATTGAACAGGTAATAGAAAACGCCACATATAGCTATGAAAGCTACCAGATATAACAATGGATACAGCCATCTTCCGTATGTGTGCTTAAATTTTTTCTTCTGTTGCGATAAATTATTTAAAAAATTGTCTTCCCATTTTGCTTCATTTTTAATTCCTGACACAGGTTTAGTTTCTATTGCAGGCTTAATTTCCAGTCGCGGTTTAATAATTTCCGGTTTTGGTTTCGGTTTAGTTTCCGGTTCCGGCTTGATTTCCGTCAGGGGAGCGAGCGGCAATTCTTCCTTTTCTTCTTCTACCAAATTACCTAAATAAGGGATATCAGGAGTAACAAGGTTATCTGCAAACGGTTCGCTTACCAATGTCGAGGAAGGTTCAAAAATATCAAGAGGTTCATCTGCCAATTCATCTTTGTTGGGAGGAATATTGTTGAAACGCTCTTTTTTATCGTTAACAGGCTCCTGTTTTTTTTCATTTATTATATTAATATTTTCATTCAATAGGTCAAGCTCTTCAAAGTTTTCTTTCAGGAGATCAAGTTCTTCAAAATTTTCATGATTTCTGTTATCGGGCGATTTTATTACTATGCTATCGCCTATTAAGTCAACTTTTTCCCTGATCATCCGGATATTCTCTTTTTTAAGGACATTATTGTCATGATGCTCCGGTTCGATATAATCAATATTTTGCCTGATATTTTCGTTAATTATCTTAATTTTATCAATTTTATCTATTGGTCTGTTAAGATTGTTATTGACGGGTTCTATTTCCGCTTCAATCTCTGCCTCGTCGCTATCAAGAATCAATTGAAAATCGCCGTCGGGCAATTGGTTATTATTATCCTGCTCTTTCTCCTTTTTGGGGATTTCATCAGTTTGGGCATCTTCCACAATTAATTCAAAATCGCTGTTTTCAGATTCATCCTGCGAATCGTCGTCGTCACAGAAGACAATTGTTTCGCCTGAATCTTCCAGCGGACTGTCGCTGTTCAGTTCAACAGGTTCAAAATAAGAGAATGGTTCGTTAATAGACTGAGCCAAAGAACTATCAGGAGTAAAAGTAATTTTATAGTGAGCAGGAATTAACACTCTTTCGCCGCTTGCCACATCAACGCTTTCCCTTTCGCTGACCGGAGCAAGTTTGAAAGTTCCCAAATTTTTTATTTTCACTAACTGTTCTTCTAAAAGCGCTTCGCTAACAGTATCAAAAAATTCTTTTAAAAAAGATTCAGCTTCTTTTCTGGCAATATTCGATTTTTGAGCCAAAAGTGTAATTAATTCCTGTATGTTGATTTTTTCATTCATAATTTTAATCCTTTCAATTTTTCTTTCAAGTTGGAAGATGTTTTGAATTTAACAATTAATTTAGGTGGAACAAGCGTTCGTTTTCCACTGCCTGGATTTACGCATACTCTTTCATTTCGTTTTTTAATTTCGAGACTTCCCATATTGTGAAGAGAGATTATGTCGTTTTTATTTAATGCGTCGGTAATGATGGAAACAGCATCGTCCATTCGTTTAACAACGTCCGCTTTATTCAATTGAAGTTTTTTTGATAAAACATTTATTAGTTCTGCTGAGTTCATATAATTATATTATTTTACCTGACAAATCAAAAAATTGCGTTCCTGTAATTAAAACATTGTAAAAATCGCCGGTGGTCAGTTTCTGCGTTTTTTCAATCAAGACTTCGGCGTCTATTTCGGGCGAATCATATTCTGTCCGTCCAATATAGTAATCTGCTTCTTCCCTGTCGATAATCACTTTCAGCGTTTTACCTGTTTTTGTTTCATTGATTTCTCCTGCAATCTGTTCTTGAATATTCATCAGGATATTCATCCTTTTTTCCTTTGTTTCAGAGTCAATTGTATCTTTATAATGAAGATTGGAATATGTTCCTTCTTCATCTGAATAAATAAAAGTTCCAAGCCGTTCAAATCGCATTGTTTTTACGAAATCTACCAGATCGGCAAAATCTTCGTCTGTTTCACCTGGATGACCGACCATCATTGTAGTGCGCAGGTGTATCCCTGGAACTTCTTCACGGATAGCCTTTAATAAACGAATCGTTTCTTCCCTTGAAATATTCCTGCGCATAATTTTCAGCATGGAATCACTGC
Source organism: Dysgonamonadaceae bacterium (assembly GCA_031256775.1). Lineage (GTDB taxonomy): Bacteria > Bacteroidota > Bacteroidia > Bacteroidales > Azobacteroidaceae > Azobacteroides. The sequence continues at coordinate 6,078 of JAIRPX010000317.1, read as the reverse complement.
TGTGCTGCAATGCAATATCCAGGTATTTACATACATTATGATTTTCCCGCATCACGCGGAGCATATCCATAGGAAATTGAGCAGGATAAGCATAGTGCAGACGAATCCATTCTACGCCAGGTATGGAAGAAATACGTTCTATTAGTTCCGCTATTTTAAATGCTTTGTACAAGTCTTTTCCGTAGTATGTCAGGTCTTGAGCAATAATCTGAAATTCCTTAACACCCTGTTTAACAAGCGATTCTGCTTCTTTTAAGATTTCTTCAACACTTCGCGAGCGGTATTTCCCTACAATAAGAGGGATAGAACAGTATGAGCAACTGCGGTTACAGCCTTCCGCTATTTTCAGATAGGCATAATGAGAAGGCGTAGTCAATAACCTTTCATTTGAAAGTTCATTATAATATGATTTTCCCAGATCGGAAATCAAGTTTTTCCAGTTGAATTTTCCGTAAAACTTGTCAACTTCGGGTATTAATTTCTGTAAATCTTGAAGATAACGCTCTGAAAGGCATCCCATTACGAACAGTTTTTTTATCTTGTTCCGTTTTCGCGCAACGGCATATTGAAGAATCATGTTAACAGATTCTTCTTTTGCGTCGTTTGTAAATCCGCATGTATTGATAACAACGACGTCGCCTGTAGTTTCTTCCGGATCGTGCGATACGATGTATCCGTTGGCTGCGAATTGCCGCATCAGCAACTCTGAATCAACCAGGTTTTTAGAGCAACCCATCGTAATAATATCAACCCTGTTATTTAACATTATTGTCGAATAAAGAATTAACAAATTCGTTTTTCCTGAAAATCTGCAAATCTTCCAGTCCTTCGCCGATTCCAATATACTTGACCGGTATTTGCAGTTGATCTGAAATTCCTATAACCACCCCGCCTCTTGCCGTCCCGTCTAATTTTGTAATTGCCAGCGCTGTTATTTCTGTTGCTTTGGAAAATTCTTTTGCCTGATTATAGGCATTTTGTCCTGTTGAGCCATCCAATATCAGCAAGATTTCCTGAGGCGCTTCGGGGAGTATTTTTTTCATAACATTCTTGATTTTAGTCAATTCGTTCATCAAATTGATTTTGTTATGAAGACGTCCGGCGGTATCTATAATTACTACGTCTGCATTATTTGCAACAGCCGAAGAAAGCGTGTCGTAGGCAACAGAAGCAGGGTCGGAACCCATTTTTTGTTTCACAATATCAACATCCACCCGCTGACTCCATATCGTTAGCTGTTCTACGGCAGCAGCGCGAAAAGTGTCGGCTGCTCCAAGAAAAACTTTTTTGCCTGCTTTTTTGAAATGATAAGCTAACTTGCCTATAGTAGTAGTTTTACCCACACCGTTTACGCCTACGACCATAATAACGTATGGTCTTTTTCCTTCCGGCAGTTCAAAATCTTCCAGTTCTTCCACATTATTGTCGGCGAGCATGGAAGTAATTTCTTCGCGCAAAACCGAAGACAGTTCTTCCGTGTTGACATATTTTTCCCGTGCAATTCTTTTTTCGATTCGTTCGATGATTTTTAAAGTGGTTTCAACTCCCACGTCGGAAGTAACCAGAACTTCTTCCAGTTCATCCAGAATATCATCATCAACCTTTGATCTTCCAGCAATTGCGCGCGACATTTTAGAGAAAAAGCCTTCCTTTGTTCTGGACAATCCCTTGTTCAGATTTTCTTTTTTATCTTTCGAGAAAATATCAAAAACACCCATACGTGATTAAGTCGATATAATTGTAAATTAAGCTATTACGCATAAAAAAACCATGTCAATTATTGTCGCAATATTTTGCAAAGGTAAAGAAAAAAATTAAAAGCGCCAATTTTCACTCGTACTTGTTTTTTTCGAACTGTTATTTGGCGAAACAGAATTTTTCCCTGCCGAGCCATTATAATATTTCAGGGCATCAGGCAATTTTTTCCTGATTTCCGTTATTCTGGTTGCATCAGAAGGATGTGTGCTTAGAAATTCAAGGCTTCCGCCTCCTTTTTGCGACATCCTTTGCCAGAACGGTACGGCTAATTCTGGATTATATCCGGCAATAGCCATCAGAACCAATCCCAAATGGTCGGCTTCCAGTTCCTGCTTCCGGTTGAAAGGCAGCATCACGCCCACCTGCGCACCCAATCCATAAACGATTGCCCCAATTGTCTGAGCCTTTGCAGAAGAATTGCTTAATACGGAAGACAGGGTTGAGCCTCCTGTTTGAAGCAGTATTTGTTGCGACATGCGTTCATTGGCATGTTTCGCAATGGCATGACCGACTTCGTGACCTAAAACAACAGCCAAACCTGTTTCGTCCTGAGTATAAGGCAAAATACCTGTATAGACTACGATTTTACCTCCGGGCATACAAAAAGCATTTACTTGAGGATCGTCTATTAAATTAAACTCCCAGTAATATCCCGACAGCAATGCTTCCATTCCATTAGCTTTAAAATAGGTTTCTACAGCGGCGGCAATTTTACGTCCAACTTTTTCTACCAAAGCTGCGTTTGTTTTGTCGCTTGATTTTTTTGCAGATTTAATATAGTCATTATATTCCTGCAAACTAAGGCTCAACATCTCCTGGTCGGAAACAAGCATCAGCTGCTGGCGACCGGTAACAGGAACACTTCCGCAGGCATAAAATGCCATAGCAGTTAAAAGTAACCATCCAATTTTTTTCATGTACAATTAAATATTTAGAAATTCATGTACAAAAGTAATAGTTATTTATCATGTTACAAACTCTTTGTTCAAATTTTTGCTATCTATATTATACCCATTTATTTACTCTTTCTATTTTTTCGTCCAATTGGGCTGAAAGCGATTGCATACGCGCTTTGAGCAGGATTTTCCTGCCGTCAATATTACGGGTAAAAATCAATTCGCATTTTCCGACAAGCCGTTGCCACTGATTGCTGAAATATTCTGCTGAACGTTTGTTTTTTCCAAGAATTTCAGGTACGGAATGATAATCTTGTTGTCTGATAATCAGCAATAAGTAGCTTTTCCTGATAATTAAATATCGCGGGTTGTCAATTGGCTGAATAATTTCCTGCAAATAGGTAATAAAAGTTGATTTGTCGAAAGTTGTACCGCCATCTAAATGGCAATAAACTGCGCCAAATTTATCTACAACGGCGTTGACTGCGAGGTTGTCGTTTGGCTGAATTATGCGCTCTTTTATCAAGGCATTTAGCAGCGCATCGCCAATATTTTGAATATCTTTTGCAATATCGCGGTATTTAAAATAGAGTTTCAGTGTTTTAAAGGTTTGCCTGCCCATCACAACTATTCCGCCTCCAAAAATTATTGCCAGTAAAATATACAGATCCTGCAAGGTTTTAATTTTCTGCGCAATTCTGCCAATACCCTGAAAAATGCCTTCTACGAAGCCCAGTAGTGTCATACCAAGCGTAACAAGCAGACTTTTAATGGTTTTGTCAAAATACATCGACTTGATTTGCCTGTATTCTTTTTCTTCGGCAAAAGGAATTTTGATTTCTTCCACAAGCGTAATACCTGATTTGAGCGCGGTTTGCCAACGATTTTTCAGATTTTCGCGGTCTGCGGCAAAACGCATCATCTCGGCATTTTTATTTTCAATTTCGGTTTCGGAACAAAAATTTTCGGGGATTTTCAATCGCCCCGTGCCGTTTTCTATTGTCGGTTTTTCGTCAAAAGAAATGCCTACAAAGCTCCTGAAGCGTCGTTTGAGCATATTAAAATCTTCGCCGCCGTCAGTTGAAGTTGGGTCAATACAGACCAAATGCCAGATATTTCCTGTTTTTTGGGGATTATTGCTCTGTGTGCGAATTGCCCTGCCGCGCATTTGATTTGAAAGGACAAATGAGCCAACAAAACTTGCCAAAATCAGCGAATTTATTGCCGGTGCGTCCCAGCCTTCGCCAAGCAGTGATTTTGTGCCGATTAAAATTTCAATTTCTCCCTGTTGAAAAATTTGCGTAACCAGATGCACAACGCAATGATTCAACTCCTCGCTCTGTTTTACGAGCAAATAATTGCTGTCGAAAGGCAAAGGCGAACACTCAATTTTTGCAATTCCGTTTTTTTGTGTTTCTGTTTCAAAAGTTTTTTTAGCTGATTTTGGAATAATAATCATTGTACCAGTCAGTATGCCGATTTTTTTACCGTTCTGATTTTCGCGCCTTAATTTTTCAAAAATTGGCAAAACGCCTAATTTATTGAGTATCAGATTATTTTCGGATGTATTTACAAAAAATTCTTTTCTTATAAAATCTGAAAGAATAACCATTCGTAGATTGTTTTTCAGGTTATTATATTCAAAATCAACTATTTTAGAAATGCTGTCGAGTTTGCTGATGCTTGTTATCAGGTTTCGATTGACTTTGTTGCTGTACCCAAAATCAATTCGTTTTTGCTCAATTGCGTTGTGTCGTTTCAGTTTGTTTTCGAGATTGATTTTGTGTTCTTCAAAATTGGCAAAATCTTCGTCATTTTTATACAAATAATAATCAAGCAAAATTTCGAGATGATGAAAATCAAGTGTTGGAATTTTCAATTTTTTATCGCCGACGATTTCCAAATGTTTTTCAGAAACGGCTTTACCATTGGCATTTAGAAAGATCAGGAAAGTTGCATAAATGGACATATTCGTGTAAATCCAATCTAAATTTTCTTCGGGCTGCCGCCAAACTTTGTGATTTTCAATTGCCTGTATCAATGTTTCGTCTTTTCTTACTTCGTCAAAAAGATTGTTGATATTTTGACGAAACTGAAAAATATCATGTTTTTCGGTTTCTGTTGGCAGCGAAAAATACAGATAATCCTGATGCGGACACAAATCGTTTTCAATAATAAGTTCTGGTACAGATATTTCGGTATCTATCGCGCCGTTCAGATCAATGTAACGTTGCCATTCTGTTGCCGTTACGTCGTAAGGCGGCGTTGCTGTCAAGCCCACTATAACTGGATTTAGTTCGTTTTTTATTTTTATTAACGTTTGCCACCATTCATTTTTCAAATGGTGCGCTTCATCGGCAACGATTGTATTTATTTTTTGCTTTTTGAGCAAAGCTATTATCGCTTCAAGATTTTTATTTGTTGATTTTCTTTTATTTTCTTCTTCAAATTCTTCTTCCGTTTCGTTTTCTTCTAATTCTTTGTTTTTAAGATTATTACAGGCTGAATGTAAACCCTGATAAGTGGAAACTGTCATAAATTTAGGTTCGCGAATGTTGCAGGAAATCCAGTCGGGCGTTTTGTCGGTTTGCAAAAAAAGTTCACAAAAACGCTGCACCCATTGGTTGCGAATAGCGAGTGTTGGGGCAAGTATTAAAACAGGTTTATTCAATCGCAAAGCCACTTCAAGTCCAAGCACAGTTTTGCCTGAGCCAGGTGGCGCCACAACATGCAAATGCCTGTCGATAAGGTGTTCCTGCAACTCGTCAAGCACGCGCTTTTGATATTTTCGCCACTCAAATTTGAATTTTATATTTTTGGGAAATTCCAACTGTAAATCGGAAGAATGTTGAATTTTCATTTGATTCTTAGAATATAGTTTATGCAAACATGAATTTAGTAAATATTTTTTAACGGCTACAAAAGTACATGAATTTTTTTAATTAGACACAAACGGATAAAAATTTTCAGGATTGCTTCAAATTTTGCTTTCGCAATGGCGTTAAATTTATCCTGAAAAAAAATCTTAACATTTCTGTATCTTTTTCAGATATTCCGAAGCCGAAACGCCAAATTCCTCTTTAAAACACTGACGAAAATAAGCGGTCTTGTTGATTCCTACGCGGAAAGCCACTTCCGAGATGGTATATTTCCCTGTCAATAAGAGTTCTTCTGCCTGTTTCATCCGTGTTTTGCGGATAAATTCGTTTACCGACAAGCCGGTCAGCGCCTTGATTTTTTTGTATAGGTTGGAGTGGCTCATATTGACTTGACGGGCTATAAATTCCACATCCAAATCTTCGGAGTAACAGTTTTCGTTGATAATCAGGATGATTTTTTCAAGAAACTCCTTGTCTAACTGTTGAATCGAATCGTTGAGTAAAGTTTGCTTGAACATTTTACTGCGGACAAGCTGTTCGGCAAG
>JAIRPX010000249.1 GCA_031256775.1 Dysgonamonadaceae bacterium | reverse complement strand
AATATAAACAGAGCAGCGTAGCTGCGATACCTTAATTTTTATTCATTTCATGTTTATGAATTAATTTGCTGTTAAAAAAGGTGTCGCAGCTACGCTGCTCAGGGAAAGGTCTGTGTTTTAAAACCGTGCGCTTACGCACACGGCTACAAAGATGTTGCAGCTACGCTGCTTTTGTTCAGCACGGTTTAAAAGAATTTGCAGCTTATCTGTTTTATGAAGTAACGCGAGAAAAGTTTTTTAAACGAAACACGATGAACGTGTTAGCGCGAAAGACGCGCCAGCTAATTCATAATTCATAATTCCTAATTTACAATTATTCCTGGATTGCTTCGCTAACGCTCGCAATGACGTTGCATAAAATTAAACCGCGTAAATTATAACTGTTTTTTTTTCTGCATTTCCCAAAGGACAATACCGGCAGTCACTGATATGTTCAGAGAATGTTTGGTTCCAAACTGGGGAATTTCAATGCAGGAATCGCACTGATTCATAACTTCCTGAGCAACACCTTTAACTTCATTGCCGAATATAACGGCGTATTTTTCATGTTCAAGCGTCAAATCATTTAGCATAACGCTATTTTCTGCCTGCTCAACAGCTGCAATATGATATTTTTTCTGTCGGAGTTCGTTCACAGCGTCCAGCGTGTTTTCAAAATATTTCCACTCTACGGTATCTTCTGCTCCCAGCGCCGTTTTATGGATCTCAACATTTGGAGGCGTTGCCGTAATCCCGCACAGATAAACGGCTTCTATCAAAAAAGCGTCTGACGTGCGAAAAACGGAGCCTACATTATGCTGGCTTCGCACATTGTCCAACACCACAATCACGGGAATTTTCTCCGCCTTCTTAAAATCCTCAGGATTTAAACGATTCAGTTCCGTTATTTTAAGTTTTCGCAAACGCTGCATCATGTTATGTTATTATCCCATCCTGTTTTATGTTTTTGAATGCCAGGGCGTATAACTTCATCTGTTTAAGCATGGCAAGTAAACCGTTTGAACGGGTGGGCGAAAGATGTTCTTTAAGTCCAATACTTTCAATAAAGTATAAGTCGGCAGAAATAATTTCATCCGGTGTATGACCTGACAAAACCTTTATTAACAAAGAAATGATTCCTTTCACAATTACAGCATCGCTGTCGCCCGAATAAATTATTTTTCCTTCCACATAATCGGAGTGCAACCATACCCGACTTTGACAGCCTTCAATCAGATTGTTAACTGTTTTATATTGATTGTCAAAAGGTTTAAGTTCGTTTCCAATATCTATGAGCAGCGAATATTTATCCATCCAGTCGTCGAATATTGAGAATTCTTCAATAATTTCGTTTTGTATTTCGTTAACTGTTTTCATCTGTTCATTAATCTATTTTTCATTATAAAGCACATACAGTAAAGTTTGCCCGACGGCTTTCAGCGTATGTTTGCTCACATTATCCATATTGTCGTCCAGAGTATGCCAGTAGGGAGCAAAAGAAGTTGACGAATTGGGATCAAACTGTATAATATCTATACATGGAATTTTCAGATACTTATATACTTCGATATGATCGTCCTGTATTCCGCCGCCTGCACGATCAATGAAAAAGGAGCCATAGCCTTCTATCTGTGCAGCTTCCCACACTTTTTTAACAATATTTCCGGCATACATATTTGAATAGTATTCCTTATAAAACAGGGCGTCTTTTGCGCTCGCCATATCCAAAAGTATTCCATATCGAGCTTTATATCCATCTATATGAGGATGTTGCGCCCAATATTTGGAGCCAAGACACCAGCCGCCGTTAGCATTTATATCAAATTCCGGCGCACCCCAGTCTTCCGCGTCAAAAAATATAATATCAATTCCAACTGATGGTTGTTTAACGCTTATCTGACGGGCTATCTCCAACAGAATCCCGCAGGCTCCGGCTCCGTCATTAGCTCCATCAATAGGTTTATGATGATTTTCCGGATTGGGATCGTGGTCGGCAAACGGGCGGGAATCCCAGTGAGCAAACAGAAGAATCCTGTTTTTGTTTTCAGGATGGAAAGAGCCGATAATATTTTTTGTGAACAGGGCAATATTGCTATATGTATGCAATACTGTTTCCTGCTCTGTAACATCAGCGCCGAAACGTTTCAATTCGCCGGACAGATAACTGCCGCATTGCCGGTGCGCTTCCGTATTCGGCACTCGCGGACCAAAAGCAACCTGACATGCTGTGTATTGATATGCGCTGTCGGGATTAAACGATGGAATTTCTGTCATTTTCGTTTCATGTTTTACAATGCCTGCCGTATTTTGCTTACAGGAAAATCCCGTCAATAATACGCATATAATAAATAATAATTTATTTGTCATAAATTCACTGCTTAACTGTTTTTTTCTTAATCTGATTCATAACCCTTACAAGGTTGCCGCCCCATATTTTGGCAATATCTTCTTCGGAATATCCCCTGCGCAATAATTCAATCGTAATTTTAGGCATTTCGCTTACAGTCTTTAAATCCGGCAGACTTTCGCCACCATCAAAATCGGAGCCAATACCAACATGATCAATACCAGCCAATTTAACGACATAATCAATATGATCTACTGCATCTTTGAATGAAGCTTTTCCGCCTTTTTTAATAAATCCAGGATAAAGACAAATCTGGATAACTCCTCCTTTGCCGGCAATAGCTTTTATTAATTTGTCGGATAAATTGCGGGGATGATTACAAATAGCTTTAACAGAAGAATGAGAGGCAATTACGGGATGTTGGCTTATTGCAAGAACGTCGAAGGATGTTTTTTCCGACGTGTGGGATATATCGACCATCATCCCCAGACGGTTCATTTCCCTTACTACTTCCTTACCGAAATTGCTGAGACCGTTATGCTCGGAGTTACTCTTGACGGCGGCATCGCAAATATCATTGTCGCCATTGTGCGACAGAGTGATATACTGTACGCCCATTTGCGCCAGACGCTCCACATTCCCGACGTCTTTCCCGATGGCATATCCGTTTTCTACGCCGATAAATATAGCTTTTTTATTTTCTTTTTTCAACCGTTTCAAATCGTCAACGGAATAAGCTATTTCAGCGACGTTTTTATTCTCTTCAACCTGGCTTTTTATCTGGCTGATAATGGCTGACGCTTCGCGGAAAGCCTTTTCCGAAGCTGATTTTGTCCGTTCTTTTTGAGGAAGATAGGCAACCATAAATGTAGCGTCAAGCATCCCTTCCTGCATTTTGGGAATATCTACTGCCGTATTTTTATTTTTCTTGCCGATATTTGCTCCTTTGGAAAAGTGCATTGGCGTATCGCAATGAGTATCAATAGAATAAATTCTCCTGTGAATCTCTTTTGCTTTTTTATACAGATCAGCTTCCGAAACCAAGTGGCGGAAAGTATCCGCCATTGCTTCGTTTCCGGCTACAGCCATATTTTCAGGATGCCACTGCACTCCCAGAACAGAATTATTTTCCAATGATTCAATTGCTTCTATAACGCCATCGTCGGAATGTGCCACGGGTTCAAAGCCCGGTGCAACAGCTTTAATCGCCTGATGATGAAAAGAGTTCACCGGAATATTGTCCTTTTTTACAATACTGTGCAAAACGGATCCCTGCCTTATCGTAACGTTATGCGTTGCAATTTCGCGCGATTCAGACTGATTGTGATTTATTTCGGAATGAATAATTTGCGACGGAATATCCTGAATCAGACTTCCTCCAAAAGCAACATTGATTGCCTGATGTCCCCTGCATATTCCCAAAACGGGAATATGTTTGGCAACGGCTTTCCTTATAAGCGATATATCGTAGTTATCCCTCTCCAAATCAAAACTTTCCACTTTGGGATGCAACTCCTCTCCAAAAGCAGAAGGATGAAAGTCGCCTCCGCCAGACAATATAAGCCCGTCGATTTGCGAAAGTATTTCATCCAAAACGCGCTCGCTGCTACACAATGGAATCAATACCGGCGAACCTCCCGCGCCGATAACAGCGTTTACGTAGGCGTCGGAAATGCAGGACAAACCGTCCTTGTGATTGACTGACAAGCCAATAAGCATATTAAGCGTCAATATTGGCGTAAGTAGCGTTCTCTTCAATAAATTCACGGCGCGGCGCAACGTCTTCGCCCATAAGCATGGCAAAAACATGGTCTGCCTGGGCTGCATTGTCAATAGATACCTGTCTTAAAGTCCTGTTTTGAGGATCCATAGTAGTGTCCCATAACTGGTGATCGTTCATTTCTCCCAAACCTTTATAGCGCTGGGTACTGACGGAACTTTCATTTCCTTCGCCATATTTATCAATAAACACCTGGCGCTGCTGATCGTTCCAGCAATATTCTTCCTTCTTACCCTTTTTCATCAAATACAGGGGAGGAGTTGCAATATAGACATAACCGTTTTCAATCAACGGGCGCATGTGACGGAAAAAGAACGTAAGAATAAGCGTGGCGATATGGCTGCCATCAACGTCGGCATCGGTCATGATAATCACTTTATGATACCTTAATTTGCTGATGTTTAGCGCCTTGCTATCATCTTCCGTACCGATTGTTACTCCCAGCGCCGTAAAGATATTGCGTATTTCTTCACTTTCCAACACCTTGTGAGGCATTGCTTTCTCCACGTTAAGTATTTTTCCGCGCAAAGGAAGGATAGCCTGGAAAGCGCGGTCGCGTCCCTGTTTTGCCGTTCCGCCTGCCGAATCCCCTTCCACTAAGAATATTTCGCATTTTTCCGGATCTTTATCCGAACAGTCTGCTAATTTGCCTGGCAAACCGCCTCCCGATAAAGGCGATTTCCGTTGTACCAGTTCGCGGGCTTTCCGCGCCGCAGCCCTTGCCGTAGCAGCCAGAATCACTTTATCGACAATGATTTTAGCTTCTTTCGGATGCTCTTCCAGATAATTGCTAAGGGCTTCTCCCAAAGCCATATCCACAGCTCCACTAACTTCATTATTTCCAAGTTTTGTTTTTGTTTGTCCTTCAAATTGAGGTTCCTGCACCTTAATTGATATAACGGCAGTCAATCCTTCGCGAAAATCGTCGCCATTGATTTCTACTTTCACCTTTTCAAGAAGTTTGGAATCTTCGGCATATTTTTTTAGCGTACGGGTCAATCCACGACGGAAACCGGCAAGATGAGTTCCGCCTTCTATCGTGTTAATATTGTTAACGTATGAAAAAACATTTTCGTTGTAGGAGCTGTTGTATGTCAGCGCCACTTCTACCGGAATACCCTGTTTTTCCGTAACTATATGGATAATATCCTGAATTAAAGGCTCTTTTGCCGAATCTATAAATTGGACAAATTCGCGAAGCCCATCGGAAGAAAAGAACGTTTCGTGCCTGAAAGTTCCATCGTCTTTTACAGATCGCCTGTCTGTCAAGTCAAGTTTGATTCCGGCATTAAGGTAAGCCAACTCGCGCAGGCGTTTAGCAAGAATATCGTATTTATATTCGCTAACGGTAAAGATTGTATCATCGGGCTTGAATGTTATAATTGTTCCACGCAGATCTGTTTCGCCTACTACGCGAATTTCGGAAGTTGGTTTTCCAATCGAATATTCCTGCTCGTATATTTTTCCATCGCGATAAACTTCTGCTTTCAGATAAACAGACAACGCATTAACGCACGACACGCCAACCCCGTGCAAGCCGCCCGAAACTTTGTATGAATCCTTGTCGAACTTTCCGCCGGCATGAAGCACCGTTAATACCACTTCCAGCGCCGATTTCTGTTCTTTTTCATGAAAATCGACAGGGATACCGCGCCCGTCGTCTTTCACCGTTATGGAATTGTCTTCATTGATTATAACGTCGATATTTTTACAATATCCTGCCAGAGCTTCGTCAATGGAGTTATCTACAACTTCGTAAACAAGATGGTGCAAACCTTTTTCGCTTACGTCGCCAATATACATTGCCGGACGTTTTCTAACTGCTTCCAGACCTTCCAGCACCTGAATACTGTCTGCCGAATATTCGTTTTGAATATTTTTTGTTTCTTCACTCATTATTTTATATTTATTTCTAAGTTTATTTATTTTATATTCAACTATTTATCATTTTATCATACTGCTTTTCCATTTCCTCAAATTCAATTTTCAAGCCCATCAATTCCGACTTAATGTTTTTTAAGTAACCAACGATTGCTTCGGTTTGAACAACGCTTTCCTTATTTTCTTTGAGTTTCTGTTTTGCGCCTGCCAGCGTTAAACCTTTTTCTTTTACCAAGTAATGAACTAAACGGATTGCTTCAATGTCTTCCTTATTATACTGGCGTGTTCCTTTTACTGTTTTAGTTGGTTTGATGGAAGAAAATTCTTTTTCCCAATAACGCAACAGCGACTGATTAACGCCAAACATATCAGCTACTTCCCTGATGGAATAGAAAATTTTTTCCTGTTTATCAATCATTCATTAAATTATTGAGTGTCGGAGAGTTCCATTATTTCTTCATACTCTTTCGGATCCAGATCCATAAAGAAATATTTTGCTGGATTATCAGGTTGATTTTTCACATGCACTTCATAATGAACGTGAGGACCGCTTGTTGTTCCTGTCATTCCCACAGTCGCAATTTGTTCGCCTCGCGTTACTTTTTGACCCGGACGAACCAACAAGTCTTTGCAATGCCCGTATAATGATTTATATCCGAAGCCATGATCAATAACAACGCAATTGCCATATCCGCCGTTATATTTTGCCGATTCAACAACGCCATCGCCTGTGGCATAAATTGGAGTACCTATTTCAACGTTAAAGTCAATTCCGCTGTGAAATCTGAGATTTCCATAAACAGGATGCATCCTCATACCGAATCCGGAAGACATTCTGTTTTTGTTTATTCCTTTCAGTGGTTGTATTGAGGGAATGTGTTTTATCCGTTCTTCTTTCGTTTTCGCAAGTTCAACAAGTTCATCGTATGAATTGGATTGAACATACATTTTTCGCGTCATTAAATCTAATTTACGGGTGGTTTCTATAACTAATTTTGAATTAGGAATATTTAACAGTTCCTCATACCGGTTGACGCCTCCAACACCCAGCTGTCTGATAGATGCAGGAACAGGTTCAGCATTGAAAAAAGAACGATACAGGTTCTCATCCCTGCCTTGTAAATCAGTAAGGATTTTTTCATTTTCATCAATCCTCCTGGACAAGACCTGATACTGAGCCAATATAAGCTTATTCTCCTTTTTTAACTGCTGTTCGCGCGGAGAATCAAAATAATAGAAAGCGAGGGCAAATAAACCTGTACCTATCAGAATCCCAATCAACAATTGACGAAACACAACCCAAATACGCTGCTTCAGTGAAGGATAAACTCTCTCGTAATTTAGCGTCTCCTGGTTGTATTTGTAAAATATATTACTCATATATAAGAAATTTATGAAATAATTTGGACAAAAATAAGTAATTTGTAGTACTTTTGCAAATTGTTTTAGATAAATTAAGAAGTAATAAATATAAGAATGACAGCAAAAGAGATTCGTCAATCATTTAAGGATTTTTTTGAGAGTAAAAATCATAAAATCGTTTCTTCCGCGCCTATGGTTATCAAGGGCGACCCGACTTTGATGTTTACAAATGCGGGAATGAATCAGTTTAAGGATATTATACTGGGTAACGTACCTATTAAATATCCATGCGTCGCCGATTCGCAAAAATGCCTGCGCGTTAGCGGAAAGCACAACGACCTGGAAGAAGTCGGACACGACACTTACCATCATACAATGTTTGAAATGCTTGGTAATTGGTCGTTTGGCGATTATTTTAAAAAAGAAGCTATTGATTATGCTTGGGAATACCTGACGGAAGTATTAAAACTCGACAAAAACCGTCTGTATGCAACTGTTTTTGAAGGAAGTCCGTCTGAAGGTCTGGAAAGAGACGACGAAGCTTCCTCTTTCTGGGAAAAATATCTTCCTGAAACACGGATTATCAACGGAAATAAAAAGGACAACTTTTGGGAAATGGGCGATACAGGTCCATGCGGTCCATGTTCGGAAATACATATTGATATTCGTCCGGACGAGGAACGCGCAAAAATTGACGGTTTAACGCTTGTAAATCACGATCATCCCCAAGTTATTGAAATCTGGAACCTGGTTTTCATGCAGTTCAACCGGAAAGCCGACGGTTCACTGGAAGCCCTTCCAAACAAAGTTATAGACACAGGTATGGGTTTTGAACGTCTTTGCATGGCAGTACAGGGAAAAACTTCAAATTACGATACCGACGTTTTCCGGGTAATTATAGAAAACATTGGACTGATGAGCGGATTTAAATACGGACAAAACCCAAAAACAGACATAGCCATGCGCGTTATAGCCGATCATGTCCGTACCGTTGCATTTTCCATAACAGACGGACAGCTACCGTCCAATGCAAAAGCCGGTTATGTTATCCGACGCATCCTTCGCCGCGCCGTTAGATACAGCTATACTTTTCTTGACCAGAAAAAAGCTTTTATCTACCGCTTGATTCCGGCGCTAATAGAATCTATGGGCGACGCATATCCCGAATTAATTTCACAGAAAATATTGATAGAGAAAGTAATAAAGGAAGAAGAAGAGGCTTTCCTCCGAACTCTTGAAACAGGAATGAAATTGCTGGAAAAACAAATCAGGGAAGCGCAGTCGAAAGGAGAAAAAATAATTGCAGGCTCCGATGCTTTTGTCTTGTATGATACATTCGGATTTCCATTAGACCTGACTGAACTGATTTTGCGGGAGCAAGGACTGACTGTAAATAAAGATGCTTTTGACGTGGAAATGCAGAAGCAGAAAGAACGCGCCCGAAATGCCGCAGCCATAGAAACAGGCGACTGGATAAGCCTGCGGGACGGCGACGCGGTATTTGTGGGATACGACGAACTGCAAACAGACGCCCGTATCCTTCGCTATCGCTTAGTGAAACAGAAAAACTCTTCTTACTACCAGATTGTCCTGGATAAAACACCTTTTTATGCAGAAATGGGTGGTCAGGTGGGCGACAGCGGAACATTCACCGATTCGGAAGGAAATGTTCTAAACGTACTGGATACCAAACATGAAAATAACCTGATTATTCATTTGACTGATAAACTGCCTGAAAATCCGAATGATATATTTGTCGCTGCCGTAGATGCTACAAAAAGGCGGGCAACGGAATGTAATCATACGGCAACGCATCTTTTGCATGAAGCATTGCGTCAGGTGCTGGGAACGCATGTAGAGCAAAGAGGCTCGTTTGTTTCTTCCGAAGTGCTGCGCTTTGATTTTTCACATTTTCAAAAAATGACGGAAGAAGAGATTCGCAAAGTGGAACAGATGGTTACTGCTAAAATTCGCGAAAACATCCCCCTGGAAGAAAAACGCAATACACCAATTGCCGAAGCTAAGCAGCTGGGCGCAATGGCTTTGTTCGGGGAAAAATACGGCGAAGAGGTGAGGATTATAAAATACGGATCTTCAATAGAGCTTTGCGGAGGTACGCACGTAGCTTATACCGGAAATATAGGCAGTTTCCGCATTATTGTGGAAAATTCTATTGCAGCCGGAGTAAGGCGTATAGAGGCGATAACCGCCGAAAGCGTAGAGAAGTTTTTTTATATCCAGCAGGATATTATACGCAATCTTCGTGCATTTTTTAATAATACGCCGGATTTAGTTCAGGTAGTTAAGAAATTTTTCGACGAAAATGCGGAATTAAAAAAGCAGCTCGAAGAACATGTCAGGGAAAAATTAGTCCTCCTTAAAAAACAGATAATCGCAAACCGACAGGAAATAAAAGGAATTAACCTGTTCACACTGAAAGGACTTTTTCCCGCTGAAATGGTGAAGGATATTGCATTCCAGCTAAGAGGGGAATTTCCTGAAAAAATGTTTTTTGCCGGAGCAACCGATTTCAACGGAAAACCTTTGATTACGGTAATGATCAGCAATGATCTGGTTAATCAGGGATTAAATGCCGGACAGATTGTTCGCGAAGCAGCAAAGCATATAAAAGGCGGCGGCGGCGGACAACCTCATTTTGCTACTGCCGGTGGTAAGGATGCAGACGGCTTATCGGCAGCGCTTAATGAAGTAATAGAAGTAGTTAGACAGTTTTCAGTTTTCAGTTAGTAGTTTTCAGTTTTTCAATTATTTATTTTATGGGTAATCCGCGAGCATTTTTAGAGATAAACAGGAAAGAAGCCGGTTACAGGTCTGTCGTAGATAGAATTGCCGATTATGGAGAGGTTGAACAGATATTGCACCGCGAAGACCGGATGTTGCAAGCCTCCCGCTGTATGGAATGTGGCGTGCCATTCTGCCATTGGGCATGTCCGCTTGGTAATATCATTCCCGAATGGCAAGACCTGTTATATAAAGGTAAATGGTTTGAAGCATACAATCTGGCGGTAAAAACCAATAATTTTCCCGAATTTACGGGACGGCTATGTCCAGCGCTGTGCGAAAAAAGCTGCGTGCTGAATCTTGAATATCAACCTCTTACCATCCGCGAAAACGAAGCGGCAATAGTGGAATATGCTTTCCTTGAAGGTTATGTAAAGGCGCGTCCGCCCAAAAACAGAACAGGCAAAAAAATAGCAGTTACAGGTTCTGGTCCTGCCGGTTTAGCCGCCGCAGATATGTTGAACAGGCAGGGACATACGGTTACGGTTTACGAAAAGGATGAATATATCGGAGGACTGCTACGGCTGGGAATACCTGATTTCAAACTGAACAAGGGAATTATTGACCGCCGACTGAATCTGTTGAAGGAAGAGGGAATACGCTTTGAAACAGGCGTGGAAGTGGGAAAAGATATTTCCGCTGAGCAATTACTGTATGACTTCGATGCTGTTTGTCTGGCAATCGGTTCCGGCGTTCCCCGCGATCTGTCTATTGAAGGACGCGAATTGCAGGGCGTACATTTCGCTCTGGATTTTCTGAAACAGCAAAACAGAATTATTGCTGGACAGACAATACCGGCTGAACAGCTGATTTCTGCAAAAGGGAAAAAAACTCTGATCATCGGTGGCGGAGATACTGGCTCAGATTGCGCAGGAACGGCTATCCGCCAAAAAGCAAACAGTGTGACCCAGATTGAAATTCTTCCAAAGCCGCCGGAAAAATATAATCCCGAAACGCCATGGCCTTATTATCCTAATGTCCTGAAAACTTCTACATCGCATGAAGAAGGATGTATTCGCCGATGGTCGCTGGCTTCCAAACGCTTTGTTGGCGAAAACGGAAAACTTACAGGCGTGGAAGTTGCCGAAGTAGAGTGGTTTAAGGATGATTCAGGTCGTTATGTCATGAAGGAAACAGGAAAAACAGAACTTATTCCGGCAGATATGGCTTTGCTTTCTATGGGATATATTCATCCGGTTCATGAAGGTTTATTAGACAGTTTGGGCGTGAAATACGATGCAAGAGGCAATGTGGAAGCCCTGAAACCTAACGAATCATCTGTCGGTAGAATTTTCGTGGCGGGCGATGCTACACTTGGCGCAAGCCTCGTTGTGCGAGCCATTGATTCCGGACGGAAAGCGGCGGAAGCCATAAAAAATTATTTGCAATCTAATAAAAATTAAATATGTGTGGTATAATAGGTATTTTTGATTTGAAGGAGCCTGCGGAAAAAATGCGTCCTCAGGCATTGGTAATGTCTAAAAGGATTCGTCACAGGGGACCTGACTGGTCGGGTATTTATTGCGGGGAAAAAGCTATTCTGGCGCATGAGCGTCTGGCGATAGTCGATCCCCAATCGGGAAAACAGCCGCTGTATTCTACTGACGGAAAAGTGATTTTAGCCGTTAACGGCGAAATATACAATCATCAGAAAATACGCAACAGGCAGGCTGGAATTTACGAGTTTAAAACCGGATCCGACTGCGAAGTTATTCTTTCGCTTTACAAAGAAAAAGGAATTGATTTTCTTGAAGATCTGAACGGCATTTTTGCTTTCGCCCTGTATGACAGGGAAAAAGACGCTTACTTGATTGCTCGCGATCATATAGGAATTATTCCACTGTATATGGGATGGGACAAAAACGGCACTTTTTTTATTGCTTCTGAATTGAAATCGCTTGAAGGTTTTTGCGATAAAATAGAATGTTTTCCTCCTGGACATTATTTGTATTCGGAAGGCAACGGCGAACATAGGTTAACAAAATGGTATAAAAGGGATTGGACTGAATATGAAAATGTAAAAGACAGCCCGTCTTCGGAAGATTCCGATTTTAATGTTTCAAACAACAATTCTGCGCCTGTTAAAAAACTTCGCGAAGCGCTGGAAGCTGCCGTGAAGAGACAGTTAATGACCGACGTTCCTTATGGCGTGTTGCTGTCAGGGGGACTGGATTCGTCGATAGTGTCGGCAATAGCTAAAAAATATGCCGCCATGCGAATAGAATCAGACGAAAAGCAGATTGCATGGTGGCCTCAGCTGCACTCGTTTGCTATTGGTCTGGAAGGCGCGCCCGATTTAGCCGCTGCGCAAAAAGTTGCCGATTTCATTGGAACAGTTCATCACGAAGTGCATTTTACAATACAGGAAGGTTTGGATGCTATCCGCGACGTTATTTACCATATCGAAACATACGACGTGACAACTATTCGCGCCTCTACGCCAATGTATCTGCTGGCGCGCGTAATTCGTTCAATGGGTATTAAGATGGTGCTTTCGGGCGAAGGAGCCGATGAAATTTTTGGAGGTTATCTGTATTTCCATAAAGCGCCAAACGCAGAAGCGCTGCACGAAGAAACGGTGCGCAAATTAGACAAACTGCACCTTTACGACTGTTTGCGGGCAAATAAATCGCTGGCAGCTTGGGGGGTGGAAGGGCGAGTTCCGTTTCTTGACAAGGAATTTCTGGACGTGGCAATGCGCCTGAATCCCGAAGACAAGCTTAGCGGACTGAAAGGACGAATGGAAAAATGGATTCTTCGCAAAGCTTTTGAAGACATGTTGCCGGAAAGTGTTGCATGGCGGCAAAAAGAGCAGTTTTCAGACGGAGTAGGTTACAGTTGGATTGATACCCTGCGGGAAACGGCATCCTCGCAAGTGTCGGACGAGCAGTTTTCCAAAGTTGCAGAGCGTTTTCCAATAAATCCGCCAATGACGAAAGAAGAATATCATTACCGCACGATTTTTGAAGAACTGTTTCCTTCCGATTCGGCGGCAAAAACCGTTCCTTCCGTACCGTCAGTTGCTTGCAGTACGCCAATAGCTTTGGAATGGGACGAGGCTTTCAAGAACTTGATAGACCCGTCGGGCAGAGCAGTGAAAACAGTACATGTAGAGGCGTACTGAAATTATGAATTATAAATTATGAATTAGCTGGCGCAGCTTTGTGTAACGTCATTGCGAGCGCCAGCGAAGCAATCCAGAAATTAGTTGTCAGTTTTCAGTTTTCAGTTTTTAGTTATCAGTTATTTAGTACTGGATTGCTTCAGGCTTCGCCTTCGCAATGACGTTGCACAAAACCATGCCGTGCAGAGTATAATTTGCTGTTAAAAAAGATGTCGCAGCTACGCTGCTAAGGGAAATGTCTGTGTTTTCCGACCGTGCGCTTACGCACACGGCTACAAAGATGTTGCAGCTACGCTGCTTTTGTTCAGCACGATTTAAAAGAATTTGCAGAGTAGCTGTTTTACGAAGTAACGCGAGAAAAGTTTTTAAAACGAGGCACGTGGCGCAAAGCATGAAGGCACGGCTTATAAAGCCGCGTCAGCAGGAAAGCCATAAATACAGGGTTTTACGGGTGAGCCGTAATCTATTTATTTACAACTGGATTGCTTCGCTAACGCTCGCAATGACGTTGCACAAAATTAAACCGCATAAAGTATAGTAACTTTGCAGGTGAATTTGTAGATAAAAAATGAAGTTATAAATTATTCTAAATTAAATAAGGCAACAGATGATGTACTCAAAGGAACAAAAACAATTGGACGGTTTAATTTAAAAGAGGAGAGCGGCAAAATTCCAATACCCAAATTTGGTATTCCCAAAAAGATATTGAAAATTTGGTATCCTATGCAGTTTCGACACATGGCGGTACAGAGGCAGATGTTTATTTTATGCTGGATGTAATGGTAATTAAATTAGTGGAACATTCGCTTTTCTATAATAACAGTATCTATAAATAAACCTGTTAAATCTTTAAGACTTAACAGGTTTACCTTAAATAAATAAATTACAGTTGAGGACCGGAAGAAATCAGAGCTTTTCCGGCTTCCGTATCAGTGTATTGTTCAAAATTCTTAATATACTTAGCTGCCAGCGATTTAGCTTTTTCTTCCCATTCAGAAACATTTGAGTAAGTTTCGCGCGGGTCGAGAATGCCTTGAGACACATTATTCAACGCTTCCGGAACATAAAGATTCACAACGGGAATGTGTATTTTTTCCGCTTCAAGAATTGAGCCGTCAATGATGGCGTCGATAATTGCACGGGTATCTTTAATCGAAATCCTTTTACCTGTTCCATTCCAGCCTGTATTGACTAAATAAGCAGTTGCATTATGTTCTTTCATTTTGTCAGCCAATACTTTGGCGTAAATGGTTGGATGCAAAGTCAAAAATGCTTCTCCAAATGCAGGCGAAAAAGAAGGAAGCGGCTCTGTAATACCACGTTCTGTTCCGGCAAGTTTGGATGTATAACCGCAAAGGAAGTGATATTGTGCTGATTTTTCGTCCAATATCGAAACTGGCGGCAATACTCCGTAAGCATCGGCGCTCAAGTAAATGATTTTCGAGGCATGACCTGCGCGCGAAGGAAGCGTTATTTTATTGATGAAATAGATAGGATACGAAACGCGGGTATTTTCCGTTTTGGAAGCTGCTTTGGCATAATTGGGCGTTCCGTCTGCTTCTACAGTTACATTTTCCAGCAAAGCGTCGCGGCGGATAGCTCTCCAGATGTCCGGTTCGTTTTCTTCGCTCAAATCCACTACTTTGGCATAGCAGCCGCCTTCGTAATTGAACACGCCCTTATCGTCCCAGCCATGTTCGTCGTCGCCAATCAAATATCGTTTCGGGTCGGCAGAAAGCGTCGTTTTTCCTGTTCCTGAAAGTCCAAAGAAAATTGCTACGTCGCCATTTTCGCCCACATTAGCCGAGCAGTGCATAGATGCAATACCTTTCAGCGGCAAATAAAAATTCATCAAAGAGAAAATACCTTTTTTCATTTCGCCGCCATACCATGTTCCGCCGATAACAGCCGTTTTTTGCGAAAGGTTAAAAAGAACGAATACGTCTGAGTTCAAACCCTGTTCTTTCCATTTCGGATTGGTTACTTTCGAGCCGTTCATTACTACGAAATCAGGTTCGCCAAAGTTTGCCAAATCATACAAAGACGGACGGATGAACATGTTAGTTACAAAATGCGCCTGCCATGCAACTTCCATAATGAAACGCACTTTCATGCGGGTATCTTCGTTAGCGCCGCAGAAACAGTCCACAACATATAATTTCTTGACTGAACTTAATTTTTCAGTTACAAGTCCTTTGCAATAGTCCCAAACATCTGTGTTAACAGGGCGATTGATTACGCCATCCCACCACATGTTTTTTTCTGTTACTGCGTCCTTAACAAAATATTTGTCTTTGGGAGAACGTCCCGTGAAAATACCGGTATCGACAGACACTGCGCCGGTATTAGTTTCTACACCCTTTTCAAAGCCTTCATTTTTTGTGTCGGTTTCTGCTTCAAAGAGTTGCTGATAAGTTGGATTATGAATAATCTCGTAATTTCCGGAAATCCCGTACTTGCTTAAATCTAATTTTGCCATTTTTTTAAATTAATTAATATATTAGCTATTATTATTATCTTTTTTTACACATATTCGGCTAAAAAACGGACAAAAGTACAATTTTTTTTCAGAAAAAACAAAAAAGTAATCGATAATCAGCAATTCTGGAATAAATCATCAAGATAATGCCGCAATAGCAGATCCAATCAGATTAGCATCATCCAACTTGCTTGTATATACATGAATATGATTAAGCCCAAATGCTGCTAAAAAATTATGAAGGCTATCTGTAACAATTTTGTTGTAATCCTGATAATTTTTATCTACGCTCCAGAAAAGACTTCCATCGGCAGCAAGGCAAATATTCTTAATATTTTCGTCATACGATTTATTTTCTTCGTCATACGAAATTACAGTCAGTATTAATCCGGCAAGCGACGCGGCTACTAATTTTGCCGAGCGGACATAAATATCGCGAGCGGCAGCAACATATTCATCTTTATATATTGCAGGATAGTTCATTAAGTTAGTCAGTTTTTCGCCGTCAAATTTCCGTTCAATTTCGATGTTATGAAATGTATTTTCAAATATATTTCCCAAATAGCCGCCTGAAATAGCCTTTTCAAAAAGCTGACAGCCTGGCTGACTTGATTTAGCGTCCACCTGTTCGTCAATTTCTGTAAGGTATTTTTTTTCATTATCGCGGTTGGGGGTTGGAATTAAGTTGCCCGATTCAAGATTGACGGGTATTAATTCTCCGCCGTTGTATCTTTCGTCCAGCTTTTTTATCAAATTTTTATTGACAAGAGCCGCCATATTTGTTCCTGTTCCTACAATTAAGCCAATATAAGTGTTGTAGCCAGGTTGCGCCAGACCGGCAAACAGGCAGGCAATCGTATCATTCACCACCTTAATTGTTTTAAACTGCGTTTTTTCCTTAATCCCTTCATAAACATTAAGATATTCAAGTAGCGGTTTGCCAACTATCTTGTATATCATCTCAGGAATATTGATTTCCTTTGTCCACCGAATCAGAATAGCATCGCCTTCTATAGTTGATTCTGCCGGATAGGAAAAGCAGTAACCAATATGTGTAATGCTATTGTCCAGGTACTTCAGTTGCGCAATCAAACTTGCCATTTCATTAAACAGATCGTCCTGCTTAAAACCTTTTGTTTCAATACACGACAACGGTTTTTTAAGATTTTCCAGCGTTTCCGGATTTTCACCTTTTTTAAATTCAACAATTGCCGCTCTGAAATTGGTGCCACCCCAGTCCAGCGCCAGTACCTTTCCTTCAAAATCTTTTCCGGGATTAATGTAAGTTGGCAAACAGGCGATTTCCGTTTTGTCTTTTTCTAAACCAATTTCGATTTTGTTCTTCAAATCTCTTGCAATTTCTTTAAATTGCTCTGTGCTAAGTTCAAAAATGTTATCCCTCATGATAAACTATGAATTAATTAAAAATATTTGCGGTAAAGGTAGTTATTTTTTTACGATAACCGAAAAAGTTTAGTGAAAAAAGTTTAGTTTTACAATTAATATTGTGTGCTATTTCAATATTTTATTGTAATTTTGCACCGCAAAATCCGATGTCGGATTATAATAATCGCTTAAATTTTAATAAAATATTTATGAATAGTTCTAAAGAAAAGCTTTTCTCGGAGT
>JAIRPX010000233.1 GCA_031256775.1 Dysgonamonadaceae bacterium | reverse complement strand
TATTAACGGACACTAATTATGCAGAATTTGATGTTTTGAAAATCACATCAAACGAAACATTTATAATTAATGCAAAATTAATTGCAGAATGAATTTGCCCGCTAACGCCGATTTGTAATCGGAGTTTCAAAAACAACCACAGCCCGCAGAACTCAACTTTTGCGGGCTGTTTGTTTTCTCGTTGCTGTCGTTGCGCCTCGCAGTCAAACAACCCGCCGACTGCAACACAGCCCCGAAAAAAAAATATTTTTGCGTTTTGAAAAAAAAATATTACTTTCGCACAAAAAAAATGTTATGGCAACACAAGAAAAATATTTAAATCCTTATACAGATTTTGGGTTCAAAAAACTGTTTGGCACGGAGGCAAACAAAGAATTGTTGATTGATTTTTTAAATCAAATGATAACCGAACAGGGTACAATTACAGATTTGCAGTTTCTATCGGCAGAGCAGTTGGGCAGAAATTCTTTTGAGCGCAAAGCCGTTTTTGATATTTATTGCGAAAACGAAAAAGGCGAAAAATTTATAGTTGAAATGCAAAAAGCCGAACAAAGTTATTTCAAAGACAGAAGCGTTTATTATTCAACTTTCCCAATACAGGAACAGGCAATGTCGGGCAATTGGAATTTTCAGTTGAAAGCTGTCTATTTTGTTGGTGTTTTGGACTTTGTGTTTGACGAAACCAGGGACGACGAAGAGGTTTTCCATCACGAAGTAAAATTAATTGACACAAAAACCAGCAAAGTTTTTTACGACAAACTGACTTTTATCTACCTTGAAATGCCGAAGTTCAACAAAAGCGAGGATGAACTTTCGAGCCGTTTCGATAAATGGCTTTACGTGTTAAAATCGTTGCCAAAGTTTCAGCAACGTCCACGTATATTGCAAGAACAGATTTTCAAGAAACTTTTTAGTGTCGCTGCACTGGCAAAACTTAATCCTGAAGAAGTTCGCGGTTATGAGGACAGTTTGAAAGTTTACCGCGATAATATCAATGTTGTTGATACGGCAAAAGCAAAGGGGATAAAAGAAGGTATAAAAGAGGGCATGAAAAAAGGACTTGAAAAAGGACTGAAAAAAGGCTTGAAAGAAGGACTAAAAAAAGGAAAGGCTGAGGGGATAAAAGAAGGTATCGAAAAAGGCATCGAAGAAGGTATCGAAAAAGGAAAAGCTGAAGGTATTAAAGAAGGCATCGAAAAAGGCATCGAAAAAGGAAAGGCTGAGGGCATTAAAGAAGGTATCGAAAAAGGAAAAGCTGAGGGTGTAAAAGAAATCGCCAAATCTTTACTCAATATGAATGTTCCCATTGCTCAAATAATGAAAGCTACTGGTTTAAGCGAAAACGAAATAAACGAAATAATAAAGAATTAACTGGCGCGGCTTACAAACTCGCGCCAGTAAGAAATTATACATTTTATGCCTGACGGCATATTTGTTAATGCTAATCTGTTATGGATTATTTTATTTTGTATTGCCGAGTAATCCCTCGTATCCTGGTTTGTTCAGCAAAGCGAACATGTTCTTTTTATAAGCCTCAACGCCGGGCTGATCAAAAGGATTTACTCCCAACATATAGCCGCTTATTCCGCAGGCGCGTTCAAAGAAATAAAGAAGCTGCCCCAGATAATATTCGTTAAGCTCAGGAAGAGTGATTTTAATATTTGGAACTCCGCCGTCAACATGGGCTATTTGGGTTCCCAGTTCAGCCATTTTGTTGATTTCGTCAACTCTTTTGCCTGCCAGGAAATTCAAGCCATCCAAATCCTGTTCGTCAAAAGGCGTTTCTACTTTATATTTGGGACTTGCAATAGATATTACTGTCTCGAAAATACTGCGCTCGCCTTCCTGAATCCACTGTCCCATTGAATGAAGATCTGTAGTGAAATCAACAGCGGCAGTAAAGATGCCCCTGTTTTCTTTGCCTTCGCTTTCGCCATAGAGCTGTTTCCACCATTCGGAAACAAAATGCAGCTTAGGACTGAAATTTGCCAGGATTTCTATTTTTTTACCGCTCGCATAAAGTTCATTTCGCGTAGCTGCATAAATTTCTGCAATATTGTCATTAAAAGGCGTATTCGCGCTTACAGATTTTTCCATAGCCACCGCTCCCGCTATAAGTTGCCTTATGTCAATTCCGGCAACGGCAATCGGCAGCAAACCTACCGGAGTTAAAACGGAAAATCTTCCGCCAACATCATCCGGAATAACGTATGTTTTATATCCTTCCTTATTTGCCAAAGTCCGCAAAGCGCCGCGAGCTTTATCCGTAACGGCTACAATCCTGTTTTTAGCCTCTTCTTTTCCTGCCGAATCTTCAAGCTGCTTTTTCAGGATACGGAAAGCCAGAGCTGGTTCAGTAGTCGTTCCCGACTTGGATATATTAATAATACCGAAAGACTTACCTGCGAGATATTTTTGCAGTTCGTATAAATAATCTTCGCCGATATTGTGACCGGCGTAAACGATAACAGGTTTTTTATTTTCCATGTAATCAAAGGAGCCTGAAAGGGCGTCGATAACCGCCTTTGCTCCAAGATAGCTTCCGCCAATGCCTACTACAACAACCACATCGCATTTTGCACGAAGTTGTTCGGCGGTTGCCTGAATGTCGGTAATATCAGCCTCCGTGATTGAAGACGGCAAATGCAGCCAGCCCAGAAAATCCGAGCCTTTTCCTGTTCCCTTTTCCAATTCCCTGTTGCATGATTCCGCCTGGCTTGCGCGGTTCTGAATCTGTTTTTCGCTGATTGTTCCTGATGTTTTGCTGACGTCCAAGATAATCTGTTTCATAAAATTATTGTTTTAAAAGCGTTATTTAAAAGTATCCGTGAGTTTCAGTATCGTTTGAACTGTCGGTTTTCTTTCATACAGTATCGAATAAACTGAATTAAGAATAGGCATGTCCACTTTGTAATGTTCGTTTATTTCCTTTATGCACTTTGTGGCATAATATCCTTCGGCAATCATTTCCATTTCCAGCTGGGCTGTTTTAACGGAATAGCCCTTCCCTATCATCGTTCCGAAAATACGGTTGCGGCTGAAACGCGAATATCCCGTTACCAGTAAATCGCCCAGATAAGCCGAGCTGCATATATTGCGCTCCATAGGATTTATGGCATTAATGAAACGTTCCATTTCCATAATTGAATTGGACATGAAAATAGCCTGAAAATTATCTCCGTATTTAAGTCCGTGACAGATGCCGGAAACGATTGCATACACATTTTTCAGTACGGAAGCGTATTCTATCCCGACAACGTCGTTGCCTGTTGATGTTTTTATAAAAATCGTCTTAAATATTCCGGCAATTGTCTGCGCCAGCGCTTCGTCTGCGCAGGCTATTGTGAGGTAGGAAAGTCGCTCCAGCGCTATTTCTTCCGCATGGCAGGGACCGCCCAAAACAGCTATATTATTGTTTGAAAGTCCATAAAAATTGGATAAATAATCCGATACAAGCATATTTTCATCAGGGACGATTCCCTTGATAGCGGAAAGGATTATTTTATCCTTGAGCGGAACGGTCAGTTTTTGAAGGTGCTGTTTAAGAAAAGGAGAAGGAGTTGCAATAATTAAAATATCGCAATTTTCTACAATTTCATTAATATCGTAATGAAACTGAATATTATTGACGTCAAACTTAACGGCAGTCAGGTATGATGGATTGTGTCCCAGACTTTTCAGATCTTCAATCTGTTCCGGACGGCGCATATACCAGCTGAAATTTGTTTGAGTCATTGATATGATTTTTGCGATAGCAGTAGCCCAGCTCCCGCCACCCATAACACCTATTTTCTGTGGAATATTCATAATAATGGTCGCATTTGTGGAAAAAATAATACTTCCTGTATGGAAGTTTGCCCTGTCAATAACATAACTAACCGATCCATTCCTATTCCCATTCCCGAAGTTGGAGGCATTCCGTATTCCAGCGCCCTGAGGAAATCCTGGTCGATAAACATAGCCTCGTCGTCGCCTTTTTCCGAAAGTTTCAGCTGTTCTTCAAAGCGTTCGCGCTGGTCTATTGGGTCGTTGAGTTCGGAATACGCATTAGCAAGTTCCTTGCCGTTAACCATCAGCTCGAAACGTTCTGTAAGTTCGGGATTGTTCCGGTGTCGCTTGCACAAGGGTGACATTTCTTTGGGATAATCAGTTATAAATGTAGGTTGAATATATTTGTGTTCGGAAGTTGCTCCGAAAATTTCATCAATCAGCTTGCCTTTGCCCATCGTTGCGTCCTGGTCTATATGAAGCTGTTTGCATACGCTGCGCAACTGGTCTTCGTCCATTCCTGCGATGTCGATTCCCGTATTTTCCCTGATTGCATCAATCATTGTCACGCGGCGAAAAGGAGCTTTGAACGAGATAATATTGTCGCCAACCTTAGCTTCGGTTGTTCCCAGAACATCCAGGCAGATACGTTCAAGCATCTGTTCCGTGAAATTCATCATCCAGTTGTAGTCTTTGTATGAAACGTATATTTCCATTACGGTAAATTCTGGATTGTGCGTTCTGTCCATTCCTTCATTCCGGAAATTTCGCGAAAATTCATAGACTCCTTCAAATCCGCCAACAATTAACCGTTTAAGATACAGTTCGTTGGCTATCCGTAAATACATTGGAATATCCAAAGCATTGTGATGGGTGATGAAAGGACGGGCTGCCGCTCCGCCGGGTATTGATTGTAGCACCGGAGTATCTACTTCAACATAATTTTTTTCGTTAAAAAAGGCTCGCATTGAATTGAATACCTGCGTCCGCTTCAGGAAAATATCCTTAACGCCTTCATTGACTACCAAATCCACATACCGATGTCGATAACGCAGTTCGGGGTCTTTAAATTCGTCGTAAGCCACTCCGTCCTTGTACTTTACAATTGGAAGCGGTCGAAGCGACTTTGCCAGAACAGTCAGTTCGCTTACGTGTACAGAGATTTCGCCCATCTGCGTGCGGAAAACATATCCTTTCACGCCTATGTAATCGCCTATATCCAGGAGCTTTTTGAATACGGAATTATATAAATCCTTATTCTCTCCGGGGCAAATATCGTCGCGACTGATATACAGCTGTATCCTACCCGTAGAATCCTGCAGTTCGGAGAAAGAAGCCTTTCCCATAATCCGCCGACTCATAATCCGCCCTGCAATCTGAACTTCCCTGCGGGGAGCCTCGTCGCTGAACTGTTCTCTAATGTCTTTTGCGTATGCCGTAACCGGATATTCCGCAGCGGGATAAGGTTCTATACCCATGCTTCGCAATTCTTCCAGACTTTTACGCCTAAATATTTCCTGTTCGCTTAATTCGAGTGTAAACATCCTTTTTTAGATTTGAGGAATTGAACTGCAAAGGTAAAACATTTTTTTGAATGTTCAAATGTTAGCTGTATCCTTGCTAAATAAATAAACAATTTTATTTAACAAATTCTCTATTTCGCTTTCGGCGGTTTTCATTTCCGACAGTTTTTCTTTACCTTTTTCCGACAGGGAAAAACACATTTGCCGTTTGTCTTTTGCCATCAACATCCGTTTAATCAATTCTTTATCTTCTGCAGATTTGATTACTTTCGACAAATTTGACGGAGTAAGGGCAAGTTTTTCGGACAAATCCTTACAAACAGGATTTCTTTCGTGTGAAAGCGTACAGAGTAGCATCGCCTCGTTGAGCGAAAGATTGTAGCGTTTGGAAAATTCTTCTTCAAACAGCCGAATTGCGTTGTAAATATCGCGCAGCTGGCATAAAGCGTTGTGTTTCATTATTTTATATATTCAGATTTTGTTCCAGCAATTCATCGGCGATGCTAACGCACTTCATACAGGGTGTTTTGGCGTTACGTTTGATTTCGCGACAGGCGACGCCGCCCGCCTTATCGCGAAATTGCTGTAAAACAGAAAGTTTGCCGCGCTCGGCGAGTAAAGTTTCAGCGGCATACAATGCTCCGCAAAGTCCGCCGTCTGCCTGTCCGCCGCCAAAAGCCCGGAAGTCGTCAATGCGGCTCTGAGGAATGTTCAACTCCTGTTGAAAACCTTTTAGTATTGATTGAGCGCAATTTAAGTTTTCGGGTTTGGCGTGGAAAAAAGTTTCGGATTTTATGCGTTCCATTATTATTTCAACAAAAATTCATCAATAATTTTATTAAAATCCGCTTTTCTCATTGCTCCGCGAGTCATTTGTGGCTCTTTGTTCATCGGAATAAACAGAATTGACGGAATGCTTTGAATTTGGAACATCGCGGCAAGTTCCTGTTCGGCTTCGGTATCTACCTTGTAAATGTAGATTTTTCCGTCATACTCTTTTGCCAACTCTTCGAGAATTGGCGACACCATTCGGCATGGACCGCACCAGTCTGCGTAAAAATCAATGATGGCGGGCTTGTCGCCGAGATACTTCCACTCGTTTGGAGTGGCTTCGTAATTTGCGATTTTAATTAAAAAATCGGCTTTTGATAAATGAATTGTACCCATTTTCTTTTCTGTATTTATTTGATTATTAATATTTTCATTGTCGATAAATGTCTGATTTTCAGACGAGGCATTTTTGTTTCCACAGGAAAACAGTGAAAACAGAATTAAACTGAAAGTCAGATTTTTGATATTCATAATTATCGGGCAGCTACCTGATGCACAGCCTACAAATCGCCAATAGAGATAACCAACTGCCGCTACAAAAATTCCGCCTACAAGCGCTAACCAATTATGTTTTAATAATTTACCAAGTTTTACCATATAAATTTTTCTTTTTATAAATTTTCGGCAAAGGTAATATAAATTTTCCGAACTACAAAATTTCCAATGGAAAATTTTATTTGTAGAAGGAGACACGATGAACGAGACATGTAGTGCGAAAGCAAAGGCGCGAAGGCACGAAAATCGTGCGTCATCATTGCGAAGGCGAAGCCTGAAGCAATCCAGTAATTTAGTTATCAGTTTTTAGTTTTCAGTTTTTTACTGGATTGCTTCGCTAACGCTCGCTAGGATGACGATGCACAAGACACAGGATACGTGCTGGCACGAAGGTGCGAAAAAGGGTATAATGCAGCCATATTCTTTGATCTTAATTTTCAACAAAATTATGTATTATGTATTACCGGCGCACAAAAAAATGTCGGTTCTTTTATACGTTTTTTGTTTTTTATTCGTTACTGTTTTATGTATCAAATAATTAAAAAGAGTTATGCTGGATTATATCAAGGGGGAAATTATTGAATTAACCCCAACTTCGGTAGTCGTTGAAGTTGGTGGTATGGGTTATATTGCGCATATTTCACTGAACACTTATTCGTCTCTTACGGGATTGAAAGAGGTTAAGTTATATGTTTATGAAGTAATCAGGGAAGATGCACATCAACTGTTTGGTTTTATGGAAAAGAGGGAACGCAACCTTTTCCTGTTACTCATATCAGTTTCAGGCGTAGGCGCAAATACTGCCCGTATGGTTTTGTCGTCGCTTGCCGTTTATGAACTGGAAGGAATTATTGCTTCGGGCAATGCCTCTGCCTTGAAAACCGTGAAAGGAATAGGTAGTAAAACTGCCGAAAGAATCATTATTGATTTAAAGGATAAAGTTAAAACCAGTATGGGAGCTGACGTGCCGGTGATTAGCGCGTCCATGTCCGACGCCGCCAATGAAGCTGTAGCTGCATTAACCATGCTGGGATTCAACCAGCAGGCTTCACAAAAAGTTGTAGGTAAAATCATAAAGGAAAATCCTGTTTCGACAGTCGAACAGCTTGTCAAGAATGCACTGAAAATGCTTTAATACTCTGCACAGAATTTAGTTTTCAGTTTTCAGTTATTAGTTTTCAGTTTTTTACTGGATTGCTTCAGGCTTCGCCTTCGCAATGACGTTGCACAAAACCTTGCTGAAAAAAAGCAGCGTAGCTGCAACATCTTTGTAGCCGTGTGCGTAAGCGCACGGTTAGAAAACACAGACCTTTCCCTGAGCGGCGTAGCTGCGACATCTTTTTTAACAGCAAATTAATTCATAAACATGAAATGAATAAAAATCAAGGTATCGCAGCTACGCTGCTCTGTTTATATTACGTACATCCTTTACCGTGCGCTTACGCACACGGCTACAAAGATACTGGCGCTACGCGCCTTCTCGCAAAACACACGGTTTTGCAGATGATCCATTTCTACTATATTCTGCACGGCATGGTTTTGTGCAACGTCATTGCGAAGGCGAAGCCTGAAGCAATCCACGAGACAGTTATTAGTTATTAGTTTTCAGTTTTTTACTGGATTGCTTCGCTAACGCTCGATGATGTTGCACGGAATTAAACCGCGTAAAGCATAATTCATAAACATTAAATGAATAAAAATTAAGGTATCGCATCTACGCTGCTCTGTTTATATTCCGTACATCCTTTACCGTGCGCTTACGCACACGGTTACAAAGATACTGGCGCTACGCGCCTTCTCGCAAAACACAAGGTTTTGCAGATGATCCTGATTTTGTGCAACGTTTGCGAAGGCAAGTCTGAAGCAATCCAGTAAAAAACTAAAAACTAATTTTTGGATTGCTTCGCTAACGCTCGCAATGACGATAAACAGGAAACAGATACTATGAGCGTGACACGTAACGCTATCGAAAGGCAAAAGTCGCGCGTAAAGTATAATAGAAGAAATCGTGCAGTTTTTTAAGAAAGAAGTTTGCCGTATTGTAGAGACGCACAATTTGGGCGTCTCTACGGATATAGGTATTTGTTATATACTTTACGCAGTTTGGTTTATCATGATGTTTATGAAAATATTTATTAAATAGATGCTTTTGCAATAAAATATTTTGATTAATGTTTTGATTTAATAAAATAATAAATTATCTTTGCCACGAAAATATTAATATAACAGTAGATATTGTTTAATTATTAAATCATGAAAAAGGTATTTTTTACATTAGGTTTGATTTGTTTGAGCGCTATTTATATAGTAGCGCAGGAAAGTATTTGGGAACAAACGGCAAAAAACAATAATTTGCCTGCGTTCTTTGGTGCAGCTTCTGTAGAAGGAGTTCGTTCAGCAACAATTGGTTATCTTGGCGATCAGAAAGCGTATTTTGTAGTCGCCTACAATAATGCTCCAGCAACGCTTTCGTCTTCAAGTATAAACGTACTGAATGCACTGAACGGAAGTTTGATAACTACCTTGTCATTACCGGATGAATCGCTCTTGGCAGAAGGACATTTCCCTGTCAATACACTCGGTTTTACGGAAGACAGCGTGCTTTTTGTTGCAAGTATGGCTGGAGCTGCTGATAATGGTAAGAAATTTAATGTTTATATGTACAAGTCACTTTCGGATGCGCCCAAACTGATGTTAAGCACGAATCCGTACCCGTTGCGACTTGGCGATGAAATGGTTGTAAAAGGCAAATACAAAGACGGTTCGGCAAAAATATATGCGCCTAATTTTACGTATGCAGGCATATCTGGGAAAGAGCAGGTGCGCGTATTTTCTTTAGCTGCCGATACTCAAAATGCAGGCGAATATTTGTTTGCCAATGACAGCGTTGTCATGGAAATTGACGTGCCTGAGAGAGGTAGCGTTGCTGGAAATTATTACTCCAGTCCGATGTATATTCCCTTAGAAAATGGCGCGTATTTGTGGAAATATTTGTCAGACAGCTTGTACTATCAATCTGGAGATGGGAATGTTAAAGTTAAATTTCCAATGCCGGAACATTTAACAAATAATCGCAACCAGATTTACATCCTCAATAATCCTGTTTATATGGGAATGTTGCACGACAGGCACTATATTGCGTTCCTGAATCCATATCATGGGCGCGGCGAAATATACAGTTTCGTTACGCCTACGGTGGATAATGCAAAATGGGTAGGTCTGCGCAGGGAATATGTTACACCTACAAATATGTCAGGAACGGTAGATAATTCGACAACTCCTGCGCCTTTGCCTGTCAATGGCAACTATACCGGTGAAGTGGCTGTTGACTGGAGCGGCGATAAACCAATTCTTTATGTACTGTCAACTAATCAGGGTATTGGCGCATACGCTGTTCCGAATATCAGCAAGTCGTCTCCTGCTCCCGAACCGCTTCCCGAAGGCGTAAATGTTTTGTGGGAAAGAGTGAGAAGGGAAGGAAATATGTACGTTCATTTTGGTACGGGCAGCTCTACTTCCCGCTGGATGGCTTATGGAAAAGTTGAAGGCATCCCGTATCTGTTTTATAATTCAATGTTTGATCACGACTGGAGTACGACCAATCTTGGAACGTATGTTGTAGATGTAGCTACTGGGCAGGAAATCAAACAGTTGAAAAAGCCGGAAGGAGTAGTTAGAAGTACGACAGATCCTGCTGTAAATACGGAAGGTACTTGGCAATTTGCATCGGTAGGCGTATCAGAAGATGGTAAGATTTTAGTTACTACCCGCGCTGACAGTTGTGGACGGGAAGTCGCAACATGGGATCCTAAAAATCCGCATTTTAACATCTATAAGTATGACGGTATTGATTCTGAGGCTGCAATTGTTTATTCTACAAGTATCGAAAATAATGTGTCTTTGGGTAATAAAATGTTAGTAACGGGAAGCTACATAGATAATACGCTGAAATTGTATGTTCCTAATTTATTCTTTACCAATGATTATACTCCTCAACAACAGGAAATTTATGTATTTTCTCTGGAAAATATACCTGGCTCAGGTGCAGAAATTACTTGTGAAAAACAGATGATAGAATGTGGAGGCAACCGTAAAGTTGGGGATATGACCTGGTGGTCGCCGGGAGCAAGCGCAACAAAAGACTTCGGGGAATATACTTCTTCACTTTATGTGCCTTTGAAAGACGGTTCGCATTTCTGGATGGACAGTTATGATGGTCTGTATTATAAGCCTGTCGGCGGAGCGGGATTCAGAGTCAATGGAATACCATCGGCGACTAATGTTCCGCGTTATATGGGTAAAGGTAGAGACGGAAAACATTATTTAGCCTATTTCGACTATATGCCCGGCAGAGCGGTAATCGTCAGTTATACTGATCTTGCAGAAGGTGTTGATGTTGTAGCTACTACTCCACCGCTGTACATTGATGGTTATAATTATCCTTTAAACACTTCTGGCGCAGGCGATATAGCAGTAAACTGGGAAGGCGAACATCCTGTCGTATATGTATTGTCGTCGGCTTTGGGTATAGGCGCTTATGAAATTACTTCTATTGGAGCAAAAGATACGGATATAAAACAGCCAGTTGTTGCGGACAGAGTATTTAATTCTGTACAAAATGGCAGTTATTTGATGATAAACGGCTCAGAAACAGTTGCTTCTGTCGAAATAATAAATACGCTTGGACAGCGCGTAATGCTTGTAACTGGAAAGTCACAAGTATTGGTATCTGGTTTGAAAGGTGTTTATATCGTTAAAATAAAAGGTGTTTCAGGAACAGAAGAAGCCAAAAAGATATTGATAAGATAAGTGAATGATAATAAGAAACTTGTAAATTTTGTAGAGACGTGCAATTGCGCGTCTCTATTGTGTTATACTTTACGCGGTTTAATTCCGTGCATCGTCATTGCGAGCGTTAGCGAAGCAATCCAGAAAGTAGTTATCAGTTATCAGTTATCAGTTTTTAGTACTGGATTGCTTCAGGCTTTGCCTTCGCAATGACGTTGCACAAAACCATGTCGTGCAGAGTGTAACAGAATAGCCCTCAAAAAATAATTAACTGTTTTTGACTATACATAACTGTTTACAAATCTTGCCGTAGCTAATGCTTCTCCTTCTGCGCCGCTTGAAGAAACTATAGAAACACTTCCCTGATTTTCGATGTATTTTCCAGTATGAGGATTAATGATGTGCTTACGTCCTGGAGTTTCGTTTCCAGAGGTGGTAAGACATTCATTTTTAAGAAGATATTCTTTCCCTGTTGAAGCTACGCTTACTTTCCAGCCGTTACCGTTAGGATGATTGCCAAGTGCCATTATCGAACTGTTGCCAAGATTTATTAAAGCGTTATCTATCAAATGTTTTTGTAATATTTCTTTTATTTTATCCAAAGAGTAACCCTTTACAAAACCTGACAAGTCGAGACGAAGTCCCTGTTTTGCAAAATAGACTGTAGAGTTTGTTTCGTCAAGAACGAGAAATTGGAAATTTTCGTAATTATATGAATCTGAACGGATTGTAATGTCAAAACAGCCTTCGGTTTTTTTGTGGTAATATTTGCACAGTGAAATCATTTGAAATAATTCTGAGCTTACATTAACAGGCTTTGTATGTGCTGTTTGATTTAATTTTCCAAGTTCAGAAGCAGGATCAAAAAAATTGGCTGTCATTTCCAGTTTGTACAATTTATCGGAAATTACGTCAACAGTTTTGCGTAATTCTTCTTCCGGTTTACCGTAAATCAGAATATCAATACGGGTGTGCAATGCTGTAAACCAGCTGTATAACAATTCTTTACTATATACGCTTTGGACGTTTGAACGCATAAAAAATAAGACGAATCACAGTCCAAATAACATACAGGGCAAGCGTCAGGATAATTACATATCCCAGCATTGTAAATAATTCTGAATATGATGTTTTATAACTGATGATTGCATATAAGTTTATCAGATTGGCAATTATAAAACAGATTATCAAAGTGACAATCTCTGTTTTTTTCCTTTTTACGGTAATAAGAGTATCTTTCATACTTTTTCTTCCTCCTTTCCATTGATTGGTTTTCTGCTGTGATTCAGATAATCAAGTTTAAATTCATCGGGGAAAGTCAAACTGCGACCTTCCTGCAAAGCCATATCTCCCCAAAGCGCGAGGGCGCTGGCATAATAACATTCTTCGGCAATATTTTCCGGTTGTTTGTGCGTAATCACGGCTTCCACAAAGGCAGCTGTCAACAAATCAGTGCCGTCGCCATCGGGACGTTTGCCTGTAATATACTCGCCTTTATTGGGTTTAGCTGTTTCGGGCGCCCAGCTTGTTCCTGCAAAAGGCAGTGTATCGAAAAGATTCTGTTCGATTTCAGTTACCATTTGCAGTAAACCCGGCGCAGGAGCAACGTCTTCGAAATAATATTTACCCTTTTCCGGCTCAAGCGTTCCCAAATGTCCAAGAATTTGTTCTTCCAAGCCGTAAAACTTGTTGGAAATAACCGAATCGAAATTTATTTTCACGCCATTGTCAACAATATATATACAACTGATATTGTCATATACTTCGCGACCATCTTTCCAGAAAGTGATAGCGCCGTGTCCCATAACGGTATCCGGCAGGCGACGTAAAGCCCAAGTCCCGATTTGTAGCTGGTGGCAAGCCAGTTCGGTCATCAAGCCTTTGGAATATTCGCGATACAGACGCCAGTTGATTTGCCGTTCGAGTTCGGGCGACGGCACAGGACGCCGCCAATCTCCGTTGCGGTACCAGAAAGTACGTATCCCTTCAATATCGCCAAAAACGCCGGAATGAATCATTTCCATCGCCTTGATATAGCGCGGGTCGAAAAGGCGCTGCTGTCCGGCAAAAAAAATCAAGCCCGTTTCCTTATGTTTGTTATACATCCTGAAACACTGTTCAATGTCGTATCCGATTGATTTTTCGCAGTAAACCTGTTTTCCGGCGTCGAATGCATCCATCACAATTTGAAAGTGCGTGTTAAGAGGCGTTGCAACTACAACCCCCTCTATTTCTTTGTTTTCGAGTAGTTTGCGATAGTCTGTGTAGACTTTGGCTTTGGGAGCCATTTGCAAAGCTGCGTCGATAGACGGCTGGTAAATATCGCAAATAGCTACAATTTCTGCTTTTGGATTTTTGCAAAGCAAACTCATTAAAACCTGACCGCGCGAACCTGGTCCTATGATTCCAATCTTAGCTTTCGAGCTTTGAGTGTGTTTTTTTTCTGAAAAAGCAGATAGCCAGGGAGTTGCAGCAAGTATAGCGCCGCCAGTAATTCCTGCATTTTTCAGGAAATCTCTTCTATTAATTAGTCGTTCTCCAATCATAATATTTCAAAAATTCAGTTGTATGGTAAGTCCCAAACTTTGTTCTTTGTATGGATTCACTGTTTTTTTGTTAATGCAAAATCAGACTTTATCATCGCAGGCGAAATATTCAAGTATGCTTCGTTTCCGAAATGCTTTCCTGCTTCTTTTCTCGCATTGTTACTTAAACTAATTTGTTTATCCATAAATTTATAATTATTAAATTTGATAAAAAACGCGGTAAAGATATAATAAAATTTTGAAATAGGCAAGATATAATTGATATGTGAATTTTTTTTAACTAACTGTATATTAAAATGAGTTTATGTCCGTCTTTACACTGTACAGGACAAAAATTGCATCTATACGAGATGCTGTCGCCGCTGGTGCGGCTTTGTAAGCACGTTTGCGCTGATTTTCTGCTTGTTACATACAAT
>JAIRPX010000232.1 GCA_031256775.1 Dysgonamonadaceae bacterium | reverse complement strand
GCGCAGGCAGGCGTTTATATGCTGAATGTGAATGGGGTTGTGAGAAAATTAATTATCAAATAAATAGATTGAAAATCGTATTGCAACTATACTTTACGCGGTTTAATTTTGTGCAACGTTCTTTGCGAAGGCGAAGCCTGAAGCAATCCAGAAATAATTATAAATTATGAATTAGCTGGCGCATCTTTCGCGTCTCGTTACTCGAATTTCACTACTGTGTCATTTTTTGTTCTTGAAGAATTTTTTTTTAACTGCGTGTCATTATTGGTTTTTAAAAAAAATACAAACGTAAATAAATAAGCCATACCTTTGCAGCGATTTTTTTTTGAGACTTTTTTCGAGGATTTTTATAAAGGACTTCATCCTTTGCATGAAAGTTTCTAAAGTTTTAAACCAGAATATTATAAATAATTTAGAAGTCCGTTTTAAAAAATAATGAAATCAATTAGTTATTCAAAAAATGTGAATCTTAAAGAAACATTCCACAGTAAGATCTTTGGTACGCATATATATATCTGTATATATATGATTAGTCTATTATGTTTTGCGTCTTCAAGTTTACAAGCGCAGGTAACAATTGGCGAGCTTGACACTCCCAGAAGAGGCGCCCTGCTTGATCTGAGGCAATATGATCCGAAAACGCCTGGCGATGCCACAGCTACCAAAGGCGTTATTTTTCCAAGAGTTGATCTTGTCAACCCGACTTCGCTGGAGCCGTTATTAAATGCGCAGGATTCTAATGATGCAACTCGAAGGGCAAATCACAAAGGAGCAATTGTTTATAATGTAACTGTTAATGCAGATTTCCAG
This sequence comes from Dysgonamonadaceae bacterium, assembly GCA_031256775.1. Taxonomy (GTDB): domain Bacteria; phylum Bacteroidota; class Bacteroidia; order Bacteroidales; family Azobacteroidaceae; genus Azobacteroides. The sequence goes on along the minus strand of JAIRPX010000232.1, from coordinate 4,140 downwards.
GAAGGGCTTTATTTTTGGAATGGCAGCTTGTGGTCTCCGATTGGCGCGGGTGTTACCAGCGGATGGGAACTGACAGGTAATGCCAAAACAGACTCAACCGTTAATTTTATCGGCACCACAGACGCTCAACCTTTGGTTATAAAGACCAACAATCAGGAAAATATGCATATTTCTTCTAATGGAAACATAGGCATAAAAACCGACAAGCCAGCGACAGAACTTGACATTAACGGACAGCTAACCGTAAGGAACGTCCAGGCTTTGAACTCTGGTAATCCAAAGGCGCTTTATATAGACAGCAATGGTTTGATTGGTTCGCAGCCAACAGTATCGAATATAACTGTAGCGCCGGTATTCTTCGCAGTCACAACAGATACGATATTGCCTTCTCCTTACAATAGCGCCAATCTGACTGCCATAAGGAATAAATTTAACTTGGGAGGTGATCAAAATAAACAGATAATACCGATCAAAACCGCAAATATTGAAAAGCTTGATAATATTGGCGTTACAATTGAGAAAGATTATTTTACAATCCAGGCAGATGGAGTTTATCAAATTTCAGCATCTATAAATTATTTCATGTCCATCAGCCAGAATAATGGATATATATTTCTAAGGACTGTTATGGAAAAATATAGCAATAACAAATGGGAGCTGTTAACGTCAACGCGACCTGTTTTCAATATCAGCAGTGGTGCGACTTATAACATGGTTGTGAATCTGCCTACTGTAGCTACCGAGTTGAAGAAAGGCGACAATATTCGTTTTTATTTTTACAGGACAGTGTATAATGGTCAAGGTATGGGCGTGGATGTGAGCAGTATCTTTGTAGCAGGCATAAGCGATATTACATCCAAGTTGCCGGCTTATACAATCACGTTGAATAAACTGTAATTAACAGGTTATATAATTAAAAATTCATGTTTTATTTATGAAATTAATTTGTTATTCAAAAATGGTAAGTTGTTATATAACGCCGTATTGCAAAACATTAAGCTATGCAGCATGTTTTGTAGCCTTATGTTTATTTTCGCTAAATTTACGTGCGCAGGTAACAATTGGCATGTCCGACAATCCTAAAAAGGGCGCCCTGCTTGATCTGAGAGAATACAATCCACAAACGCCAGGAGATGCAACAGCTACACATGGCGTTATTTTTCCAAGAGTTGATCTTGTTGGTCCAACTACATTAGAGCCTTTGTTGAGCGCGCAGGATTCCAGCGATCCAACTCGAAGGGCAAATCATAAGGGAGCAGTTGTTTATAATGTAACTGTTAATGCAGATTTTAAGGAAGGACTTTATTTTTGGGATGGCGCCCAGTGGATTCCGATTGGTGCAAGTCTTAACACCTACTGGGAGACTGCCGGTAATGCAAAAACAGACTCAACCGTTAATTTTATCGGCACTGCCGATGCTACGCCACTGATTATAAATACAGACAACAAGGAAGTCATGCGTATTTCTAAAAGTGGCAAGACAGGAATAAAAAACGACCAGCCAAAGACAGAACTTGACGTGAATGGACAGTTGTCTATAAAAAACGTCCCCGTCTTAAACTCCGGCAATCCCCAGACGCTTTATATAAATGATGATGGCTTGATTGGTTTGCAGCCTTCAGTAATAACTCAAACAGCTGCGCCCATATTCTTTGCTTATACATACGATATACAGGTTGAATTTGATCCCTCAGTAACTAATGGCTTTAATACAGGGAAGGAAATTCTGATACCGCTTGGTCCTATTAATCTTAGACCAACGGGAAATAGAGGTGTTGAAGTTAAAGTTAATAATATTGGGATTAATACCACCTCTCCTAAGAGCGAGTACTTTGAAATCACTACTGCTGGGGTTTATCAAATTGCATTTTCTATGAATATTGCCATATCAGGCGACGTCGGCAATAAAATGGTTGTAAATGCAAGGATTGAAAAAGAGGATGGCAGCGGTAGCATGGAAACGCTTATATCAACACGATTAACCGCATATTTAGGTTATAAGGGAAATCAATACAGCGGACAGGGTACGACGGTAGATTTGCCTGTTACGGTCAGTTCGTTTGAGGCAGGCGACCGTATCCGGGTTTATTTTTCCAGGGCAAAAGATGAAAATGGCAATATGCTTGGTAATAATGTGAGGGCAATCAGCGTGGTAGGCGATAGAAATAACTTGCTGCTTACTTACAGTTTAATGTTGAAAAAGCTTTAATTATATTTGTGTCTTAAAATCAGTTGAACTAAACTATATGAACAAAAGGGAAAGGCATAGCCGAAAGGTTATGCTTTTTTTTTACAGGTTCATAAATAGAAATCCGTCCGAAATTTCTTCGATATGCCTGCGTTGCCTCTTGATAAATCCTGCCTGAAAGATTTCGTTAGATCCGGTTATAAGTATCGCATATTTTTTCATCGAATCAAACCATTCCCTGTAAGTATTGCATATTTCGGTGTTGCATATCTCTATGAAATTTGCAGAATATATCCAGAACAGCGAAATAATGTTCTTTTCCGACACGAAGCACGTGCTGTTAGAATCTATTTCCAGCAGCGACAGGTAGAACCTGTTTTCAACGCCGAAGCTGTTGCAGCCCGAATGAATCATGCTTCTGAGTCTGTCAAGCAGTTCAAGCAGGGCGTTCTTCAGGATTATAACGTCCTCATCGCCAAGCAGTTTACGGCTGTAGAAATACTGTATCTCGCGGCATACTGTTAAAAACATGTCTTTATCGACAATATAAACAGAATTATTGACATTTTTTATTTTGGCAAGGTATTTTTTTCTGATGGAAAAAGCCTCCTGAGGTATTTTCATGTCGGAAAAACTTATGCTTTCCGGTTCATTGTGCATTTGATGCAGGCATTTATAACAGTAGAATCTGAATAGCGGTTCGCTGACCATAAACGCGGAAAGTGGCGTCCGGTTCAGCGTGGCAAGTATTTCTAAATTTTGTGAATTGATGTATCTGTAATAATTCCGGAGCATGTTAAGGAAAAAATCTTCGCCGCTGGACAAGCCCGCCGGTATATCTAAGAAAGCCCTGTATATCTTACTGTTGCTGACAACCTCGTCAATTGAAAACCCAAGTTTCATGGACAAATCGGAAACTTCCTTAAAAGTGAAAGGAATCTCTCCCCTTATCCTGCGATAGGCTGATTCCCTGCCAATATCCAGCGCTCCCATCAAATAGTTGGTTGGCTTGAACTGAGCGGGAATACGTTCCAAGATTCTATTTATCAGCAGGTTTTCCATTTCTGCATTTCCATTTTTAATTTAAAACAAATGTCCTGTATGATTTGTTCCGAAGAAAAAGTATATGATTTCCTTGTGTTTTAAAGAAATTTACGTACCTTTGCAGCGTTAAAAATAAATTTTGGCAGGTCCGGTAGCTCAGCTGGATAGAGCAACAGCCTTCTAAGCTGTGGGTCGTGGGTTCGAATCCCGCTCGGATCACAAAAGAAAAAGCTAACTATCAAATAGTTAGTTTTTGTGTTTTAAAAAGGTGTTGTTGGAAAATTGGTGGAAATTATTAGGGTCACGTAAAAGTTGTGACAGCAAAATCATTTATTCATTTAATATTCCCCTGTTAAGCAGCGTAGCTGCAACATCTTTGTAGCCGTGTGCGTAAGCGCACAGTTGGAAAACACAGACCTTTCCCTGAGCAGCGTAGCTGCGACATCTTTAACATGAAATGAATAAAAATTAAGGTATCGCAGCTACGCTGCTCTGTTTATATTCCGTAATCCTTTACCGTGCGCTTACGCACACGGCTACAAAGATACTGGCGCTACGCGCCTTCTCGCAAAACACAAGGTTTTGCAGATGATCCGCAAAGATGACATTGCACAAAATTAAAGGTTCACCCGCAAAACCCTGTGTCTATGGCTTTCCTGCTGGTGCGGCTTTATAAGCCGTGCCTTCATGCTTTGCACCACGTGTCTCGTTTAAAAAACTTTTCTCGCGTTACTTCGTAAAACAGATAAGCTGAAAATTCTTCTAAACCTTGCTGAAAAAAAGCAGCGTAGCTGCAACATCTTTGTAGCCGTGTGCGTAAGCGCACGGTTGGAAAACACAGACCTTTCCCTGAGCAGCGTAGCTGCGACATCTTTTTTTAATAGCAAATTAATTCATAAACATGAAAT
>JAIRPX010000122.1 GCA_031256775.1 Dysgonamonadaceae bacterium | reverse complement strand
AATAAATATAGCCAGAAACTGTCTATTTTAAACGACCGTTTATTGTGTACAAACGACTTTGAGAGAAAAGTAGTAGATACATTTTAATTTAAAGTAAATTTTATGAAAAGATTGACTTTGTGGTTAGTATGCCTTATTACAGGCATTGGATTGACAGTCGCGCAGAACAAACAGGCATCCGGAACGGTAACGGACGAAAACGGAGAACCTGTAATTGGCGCGTCGGTCGTGGTGAAGGGAAATACTTCCCTTGGAACGGTAACGAATCTGGACGGGAAGTTCACACTGAACGTGCCGGAATCGACTCAGACATTAGTTGTGATGTACATAGGCTACGCCGATGCGGAAGTAGCCGCAGCAACAGATGTAATTGTTAAGCTTACGCCGGATGCAAAAAGCCTGAAAGAAGTGGTGGTAACGGCGCTGGGCATTAAGCGTTCGGAAAGGTCTATCGGTTACGGGGCTGCTTCCGTGAATGCTGAAGAAATTGTGCAGGCTCGATCAACTGACATGATGTCGGGCTTGGCTGGAAAAATCGCAGGGGTGCAAATAAATACCACCTCCTCCGATCCAGGAGCTTCCACTTCAATAATCATTCGAGGTATCTCTTCGTTGTACAATACGAACGAGCCTATGTATGTGGTTGATGGCGTGCCTATTCAGAACAGGGCGGCTACTTCTACAGACCACCTGAATTATTCGTATGACTTTGGAAATGGAGCAAATGCCATCAATCCCGAAGATATAGAAAATATCTCTATTCTGAAAGGAGCTGCTGCAACCGCGCTATATGGTAGCCGTGCCGCCAATGGCGTTATCTTGGTAACAACTAAAAGCGGAATACAGCAGAAAGGTCTGGGGTTGGAATATAATGGAGGACTTCAATTTGAAGACGTTTTGCGTTTCCCGCAGATGCAAAATGAGTTTGGTATCGGATGGAGCGGCGATTACACGATGATTGAAAATGGAAGCTGGGGTCCGCGTTTCGACGGCTCAATGCAATTGTGGGGATCTGTGTATAACAATTCGCAGAAGCTGAAACCCTACCTGCCGCTGAAAAACAATATCAAAGACTTTTTTGATACAGGTTTGCGCTACAGTAACAGCCTTTCATATAACGGAGCTACAGACAAAAGCGATTATTATGTTGCTTTCTCGCAGACGAAAGACAACGGTATCTTGCCAGGCGATGCTGATACTTACAAGCGCTATACGCTTTCCACTCGCGGCAGCCATACGCAGGGAAACCTGAAATTTTCAACTGCCATCAACTATTCTACGGAAATAAACACTTTTGTGCCTACCGGTCAGGGATTTTCGATGATTAACTCGCTGTATCAAATGCCGCGCGACATCAGTATTGTCGGTCTGAAAGATTTGAACGATCCATTCAATACTCCGGATTATTATTATACGCCCTACGGCATAACCAATCCGTATTATGTTCTGGAATATTTCAAAAATGAATCCAAATCAGACCGCCTGTTCGGTAAAATACAGCTGGACTACGATTTCCTGAAAGATTTCAAGGCTACTTACCGTATTGGTTTGAGTTCCGACAACAGCGAAGATAAAATCGGGCGTCCTCAAATTATTTATGCCGAAGGTACTCCAAATTACGGAGAAACCGTTCCGGAAGGATTTGTCCAGAAACGTATGATTCGCAGCAGGGAAATAAATAATGAAGGTTATATTACATGGAACAAGGATATTTCCGATTTCAATGTGAATGTGCTTGCTGGATTCAATTCTCTGGAACAAACCTATTCAAGGTTATATACCAGTGTGACGCATCTGGATATTCCCGATTTCTTTAACATATCCAATTCTTCGTCAACTCCCGAAAGCGCAGAATATCGAAGCGTTAAACACATGGTCGGCATTTTGGCGCAGGCAGAAATCAATTACAATAATGCGGCTTATCTGACTTTAACGGCAAGAAACGACTGGTCTTCCACTTTGCCCGTGAAGAACAATTCATTCTTCTATCCTGGCATTACCGGAAGTTTTGTATTCACTGAATATATGAAGAGCATTAAAGACATCTTGTCGTTTGGTAAAGTCCGCTTAGCATGGGGACAAACCGGTAACGACGCCGATCTGTATCTCGTTTATCCCTACTATGCAAAGTCCAGTAGTAGTCTTGGCTTCGGTTCTCTCAATTTCCCGCTGAACGGAGTAAACGCATTTACGAAAGGAAATCAGCTGTCAAATCCCAATCTTACGCCGGAAATCACGACGGAATGGGAAGCCGGAGGTAATTTGCAGCTGTTCAAGGGACGTTTCACAATTGACGCTTCATACTACGACAGGGTAACGGACAAACAGATAATGCCAGTGAATATGGATGCTTCTACCGGATACACCCTTCAGGTGATGAATATCGGGAAAATATCCAACAAGGGAGTTGAACTGTTATTGACTGCGAAACCAATTGACACCCGCGATTTCGGATGGGAAGTTTCGTGGAATTACACCAAAAACAATAACAAGGTGATTTCGCTTGCCGAAGAACTGGGCGGCGTGGCTTCCCTCTGGGGATTTACCGGCGGCATTTCGATGGACGCTGTTGTAGGACAGCCTATCGGTATGTTCAAGGCTGAAGTCGTGAAGACCGATCCGCAAGGTAATATTATAGTCGATGCAAAAGGTTTTCCGTTAGCCAAAGACGATTATGAATATGTAGGCAATATCAATTATGATTATGAAATGGGGTTTGGTACGTCGTTCCGTTACAAGGGCGTTACTTTAACCGCCGATCTGGATATTCGTCAGGGCGGACTGCTGTATTCCCACACGAAAGGACTGAATTATTTTGTGGGTAATGCAATCCAGACCACATATAACGACCGTAATACATTTATAGTTCCCAATTCTGTGGTAGAAGTGCTGGATGCTGAAGGAAAAGTAGTTGATTATAAGGAAAATACAACTCCTGTAGCTTCATCAAATATATACAGTTACTGGGACAAGGGCGCTACCGATATGGGCAGGTATAACCTGATAGACCGTTCTTTCATTAAGCTGCGCTCGGTTACGCTTAGCTGGGATTTGCCCAAATCGTGGTTGAAAAATACATTCCTCGAAGCGGTGAAACTGTCGGCTTTCGGTAATAATTTGCTGCTATGGACTCCTCAGGACAATACGTTTGTTGATCCGGAACTTTCGACCTACGGAACAGGTCTGGAAGGAAAGTTCGGCGAATACAGCAGTAATCCGAGTTCCCGCAAATATGGTTTTAATGTAATGGTTAAATTTTAATAGTTATAAACAATGAAAAAAATAATATTATTTTTAGCAATAGCAGTAAGCTTTGCAAATTGCAGCGAGTGGTTGGACGTGAATCACGATCCAAACAACCCTGAAGATGTAGGCGCGTTCCTGTCGCTTCCGGCTGCCGAAGGTTTTGCCGCAGCTCAAATTGGCGGTATTATGTATAATTACAGCGGGATATTTGCCCAATATATCGACCAGCTTCCTGAATGTATGCAGTATAACGACATCACAACATACAGGCTGACGCCTGCTTCTCAGTTGTTTGATCGTTGCTATTCAGGTTTTTATGCCGGATCGCTGGAAGATCTTCACGCTATTATCAGCAGTGAAAGCTCTACGGAATCGGAAAAATTCGTGGCAACAGTGCTGCGGGTAGCTATTTTCCAGGTGATAGTTGACCAGATGGATCAGGCTCCTTATGCGGAAGCATTGCAGGGCGCTAATGTTCCCATGCCCAAATTCGACAGCGGAGAAAGTATTTATGCAGGTCTTTTAGCCGAATTAGACGCTGTTCTGGCAACTTCTCCTACATATCCCATTTCCGGCGATTTGATTTTCAGTAACGATCTGTCGCAGTGGAAAGCGTATGCGAAAGCGCTGAAACTTAAACTGCTTATGCGTGCTTCATACGCGCAGGACAACAGCGCCAAAATAAAAGCGCTTATTGACGAAGGCGATTTCTTTACAGGCGATGTGAAATTCGCAGCTTTTTCCGACGAAAACAACAAACGCAATCCATGGTATCAAACCAACGTTGTTTCTTTGAATACCCAGAACCTGTCGGCAAGTCATCCGCTGGTATCATTCCTGAAAGTAACAGGCGACCCGCGTATCTCGACAATATTCAAGACTACGGGTAGCGGCGAATATTCGGGAATTGTTCCTGGAGGGCGCGTAGGAGATACTTCATTGAAAAAAGCCAATTTCAGCGAACCGAATGTTTCGCCAACCCAGCCGGTATATTTCTTCCTGCAAAGCGAACTTCAATTCTTCCTGGCTGAAGCTTACTTGCGCTTTTATAACGACGACGCCAAAGCAAAAGCAGCTTACGAAGCCGGTATTGCCGCCAATTTTGCTACTCGCGGAATTTCTGGCACTGATGCAATTATAAACGGCGACGCCACAAAATGGCAGGGAAGCACGGCGGAAAAACTGGTATTGATAGGATTGCAGAAATGGGTAGGCTCGGCAATGCTCAACAATGTGGAAGCATGGGCGGAAGTGCGCAGAACCGGCGTGCCGACAGCTTCTTCCTACACTGGCGAGCAGGTTAATGCCAATCCTACGGTTTATACTCCAGGACAGCTGATTTCCCCGATGAGCAATGCACTGGGCAACGGCAGTTTCCCCAAGCGCGTGTTTTTCCCCGAATCGGCAATGAAATACAACCTCAATACTCCCGCGCAAAAGAAATTGACGGATAAAGTATGGTGGGATAAAAAATAATTTAAAAATTATGTATATATGAAAAAGATAATTTATAGTATGTTATTGTGCGGTCTGGTTTTCGCAGGCTGTAAAGATATTACGACGGAAGATCCTTCTAAAATCACCTATTTCGTCGATTTTGAAATACTGGGAGATAAAACCTTTTTAGTTGAAAAAGGAGAAGCTTTTGTAGATCCTGGCGTGATAGCTAAGGAAGGTGATGTGGACGTTACCGCTAATGTGAAAGTGGAGAACAATGTCAACACTAACGAGCTGGGCGTATATAAGGTAACTTATTCGGCTATCAATGTGGATGGTTTTCCCGCCTCTGCTTCCCGCACTGTGGTTGTATATAATCCGGCGGTCAGCGTCGACATTTCGGGCGCCTATACTGTTTCAGCAGGTTCGCACCGTCTGGCTATTACCAGCGGAGCGCAGGTAGCGTATAGCGGTTATCCGGTAAATATAGTTAAAACAGCTCCGGGTATCTTTTATGTCAGTGACTTTTTTGGAGGATATTACGCAGTTCGCGCAGGCTACGGCTCAAGCTATGCCATGACAGGGTATATTTCTTTGAATGAAGACAATACAATTGATTTGCTATCCAGTCTTGTAAACGGTTGGGGCGACAGCTTAGACGATCTTGCCGACGCTACATACGATCCGGCAACGGAAACCGTTGCATGGGGAGCGAAATATGTCGCATCCTATTCTTTCAATGTTATATTAAATAAATAAAATTCAGAAGTTTATGAAAAAGTATATTTTATTTTTTGTTGCAATAGCAGCCTTTGTTTTCCAGTCGTGTGAAAAAGAACTGGATCCGGGAGGAACAGCCGTAGAAAAAGTTGCAGGAGACTGGTGGGTTACAAACCAGCAAAGTGTGGACGAAGAGCTCTATATCTTTGAAGGTGAAGGCGCCATGCCCAATGAAGACGATATTGAAAACTGGAATTGGGAAAGCATCTATGACACTAACTATTCGCATATTTATACCTATAACACAGCGGCAAATGTACCAACGGAAATGTTTGTCGAAGATGGTGGCAGTTTTTGGGATTACAAGGTAAAAGTCAAATTAAATTACGATGCAAAAACTTTTGAAGTTCCAACAACAGATAATTTAGCGTATGAAGACTGCAAAGTTACTATCATCAAGGGTAAAATATTGTTGGGCGCGGCTACAACGCCAAGCGGAATGCCTGCAGACAGTATTGTTTTCTATGTTAAATTCAGCGACGATCCCTACGGATTTACCTATACTAAAGTATCAGGTTTCCGCCGTACAGGATTCCCCGCCGACGATTTTTAGTATTTTCTAAAAATTAATTAAGACCGCGCCTGCTTCAGACGCGGTCTTTTTATAAATATGAAACATGTTGCGAAAGTTGCGTCAGCCAATTCCTAATTTATAATTTTATAATTCCTGTTTTGCGTCGATAATTCCGGAATATTTTATACCTTTGCATTTGAAAATAAATATTTTTATGATACATACGGTATATTTGGACGATAAAACTGTTAACGGCAGAAAATTATTAAAGGAACTGCATCGTTGTGAAGAAGGTATCCGGTTTGAAAATTCTGCAGGAAACGATGCAGAAGCTGAAGAATATTTGTCAAGCGAAGATTTCTGGAAAGAAGCCGATAAACGTATTTTTACTGTCTGTAAAAAATATGGTGTTCTTTAATAAATCGGCATTAGACGATATTGAAGAAATCTTTGTCGGGTTACTGGAATGGAAAACAAAAGATAATCTGCAACCAATCATGACATTTGATGAAGTATGGGAGTATCGAAACGATCTTCTGAAAGTTGGAAACTCGCTGGATACATTGTCATATCATGCTGAAACACAATATGAAATTCATAAAAAATATGGACAATTCGTACTTCGCTACGACAGGAACAAAAGAACGCGATGGTACTTTATCTACAACAAAACCGGAAAAACTGTCTTTATTAATAAAATAATCAGCAACTATTTAACAATTCAATAAGAAAAAATATTATACTTTAAGGTATCGCAGCTACGCTGCTCTGTTTATAATCCGTACATCCTTTACCGTGCGCTTACGCACACGGCTACAAAGATACTGGCGCTACGCGCCTTCTCGCAAAACACAAGGTTTTGCAGATGATCCCTGAAATTTAGTTTTCAGTTTTTTACTGGATTGCTTCAGGCTTCGCCTTCGCAAATGGCGTTGCACAAAACCATGCCATACTGTGCAGGGTATAAATGCTGCTATAAACACGGTGTTTTACAATGGTCGCATCCGTTATATCGAATAAATAGATGTTAAGTCAATTCATGTTTTAACATTTATTATTCCACTATTTTACTCCTTTTTATTCCCCCAAATAGTTAAAAAAAAGCAAATTATATTGATACAAAAAGCCTTTCCAGACAGAATAAATATAGCCAGAAACTGTCTATTTTAAACGACCGTTTATTGTGTACAAACGACTTTGAGAGAAAAGTAGTAGATACATTTTAATTTAAAGTAAATTTTATGAAAAGATTGACTTT
>JAIRPX010000070.1 GCA_031256775.1 Dysgonamonadaceae bacterium | reverse complement strand
ATTTCATTCACAGCGAAGCAGGATTTATCAATTATACCACATTCAACAGAGCTTTCAAAAAAATTGAAGGAATCACCCCTTCAAAATATGTACGACAACTGGATTTGCCGCAAAACAGATAGTGAATTAGGAATTATAAATTAGGAATTAGGCTGACGCAGCTTGAAAAGCCGTTTCGTCATTGCGAGCGTAGCGAAGCAATCCAGAATTTAGTTATCAGTTTTCAGTTATTAGTTTTCAGTTTTTTATTGGATTGCTTCAGGCTTCGCCTTCGCAATGACGATGCACAAAACCGTGTCGTGCAGAGTATAAACTGCGTAAGTATAAATATCGGCAACTTCTCAGCCTATATGAGCCAACAGCTTCCTGTACAGTTCGTTTTTGTTTAGCAATTCTTCGTTGCCGATGAGGATAAACTGTTTTTTTGCCCTCGTTAAAACTACATTTAATTTTCGATCAATAATATTGCCGTTCTCTTCCAGGAGATTAGGAAGAGCGTTCAGTTGTGTGTCGGTTTTTGCGCAGAATGAGTAAATAATCACGTCGCGCTGGCTACCCTGAAAACGCTCAACCGTATCGACCATAATGGAAGAAAAGGAATCAATACCTGTTTCCTGCAAACATTTTCTAATTAAAGCAAGCTGATTCCTGTATGGAGCAATAATGCCAACTGTTTGAGGTCTAAATACTTTACTCTGCGCCAGACTGTAGTTATACAGCTCGCAACAAACATCTGCAACTTTTCGCGCTTCGTTAATGTTGGCTTTATCTGTAAAGTCGTTTTCCGAAGGCTTTACCGGATAAAACTGCAATCGCCTGAAAGGATAATCGTTTTCTGTCTGGTGAGGCAATCCAATGCTTTCCAATTGTCCTTCATAGAAATAGGTGGAAGGAAAAGCCGAAATTTCAGGATGCATCCGTCCTTGTTTAGAAAGGAAAGCGTATGCTTGCGTAAAACCTTCATTCCGGTATTTACGGTATAAGCGTTCAAACATTGAATCGCTTAAATTCGTCAATCCTGCTTCGAGAAGAAGCGGCTCAGTAACACGGCTTTCATGTCTTGATTGAAGTACTACGGCTGGCAATTGCTTGTAATCGCCAATCATGACAAAACGTTTCACTGCGTTCTCTCCCGATGCGGTTTGAATGGACAATACTCCCAGAAGATGCGGTTCGAGCAATTGCGTTGCCTCGTCAATTATCGCCAAATCAAACTGTTTGAGGTTAAAAAGTTCAGGTTTGTTCCATACCGAAGCAACTGTTCCTGCAAAAATACGGCAACGGCTGATAATTTCGGCAACTTCACTGCGTTTTGAGCAGTTAGATAATTGATTTTCCAGCAGATAATGACGCAGTTCAGGCTCGCAGTTCAGCTCGCTTCCAATCCTTATAAAAGGAATTGAATTGCCAATATCGACCAAAGCCCGGCATATCTCGTCAACAGCCCTGTTGGTATATGACAATAAAAGAATATTAGTATTATCTTTTTTAATTTCATCTATAACCATCTGTTTAAGAGCGTGTGATGTCTTACCTGTTCCCGGAGGACCAAGCAGAAGGAAAATCTCGCTTACTGTTTCATTTTCGCCCTGTGGAATTTGGAGAGGCGGGATTTTTCCCAGCAATAAATCGCGCCGCCTTTGATCGACATTCATAAAACAGTATAAAGCTTTGAACATACCGGTATAAGTAGCGTCCATATAATCATGCATCACAGCATAGCGTGAAAGGCTGTTCCATACAGCCGGATTTTTTTGCTGAAAGCGAAGTCTGATTTTCAGCTGGTTGCCTGTCCATGATTCAATAGCGCCTTTGAAAACTTGACGGTTATTCACCTTGTCCGATTCGTTGTTTCTTTCATAAAGGACAATGGCTTCGCCTGTCCTGAAATTTGGGAAATAGAGATTTTCATATTCCGGTATTTCCAGCGTAATACTGTGAGATTCCGAAGCTGCCTGGTTATCAATGATTTTCAGATCGTAAATAATTTCTCCCGCTGTCAGCATATCTTCCAAAGTGGCGTTCCATAAAACGGAAGCCCTTTTCAAACCCTCATAATCGCGTTCCCCAACTTTGGAAAGCCATAATTCTTTGGTTATAAAGGTATATAAACGAACTATATAAGCTTTTTCCGTTTCATTTAATGTGGAAAAAGATATTTTGAATTGATCAATAGCCGGACGCAAATAATTCTCGAAGAATCTACCTGAGATACAAGCCGTATTAAGTTGGTCTGCGTCAATATTTTCGATGATTTTTTCCGTATTATCGTTCCTGTTTTCTTTCTGGATATTATATTCAAGGGCAACTATACGGTTACGAAGATAAAGCGCGTCGCCCAGATGTTTGCGCGAATGTTTTTCCTTACTCAAAACCGGATATTTGGAGTAAAGTAAATAGGAAGAAATTTTTTCAGGATTCAAATCCATATTAAATTCCAGAATCGCCAGATACAGAATCATTTGTATATAATGGCTTTCTGCGGCGTGGATAAATTGCCCTCCTGTGCGAAAATCTTCCATTGCTTTTCCCGATTTTAATTCAATAAAATTTGAATAATCGTGCGACATAATATCCAATCGTCCCTGCAACCCCAGCATATTTGAAATAAAAGATGGCTCCAATACTAATTTTTCCCTGTCAATTCCAACATTCGGAAACATTTTTCCTACTGTTTCCTTTATATTATCAAAATGTTTCCGGCAATTCAGGAAAAAATTCTTTTCCAGCTTATTATCTTTCAGGTCTTCGCAGGCTGTAAATTCAAAAGCCGAAGTCTGAAAAAGTTTTTTTAGCGAAGCAAAATAATCAACAGGATTATTTTCGTCGGCATGAACAAATTCATCAATAAAAAAGTTAGCCGTATTACCCAACAAAATAGGCGACGTATTTTCCCTGTTTTGCATCCGGTTTAAAATATAATTCAGGGGATGATGACCGTAGGGATGGAAACATCCGGCAAGCGAACTTATGTCGATTAAGTAATCAGGTTCAAGTATGAAAAACTCAGCTTTTACGTTTTCTCCGTCTATTGTTTCAACATTCAATAAATTAAGAATAACGCCCTGTTGGATAAAGGGAATGATGCTTTCCCATTCTTTTTGCTGAATTTCGTTCAAACTAAAATTAACAACTTCATTTTCAGCTGTTTGGGCTGTAATGATATTTTTTTGCGTTTCATGATAAACAATTCTAAGTGATTTCATAATTATATCTGTTATGGTAATTTATTAAATAATTAATTATAGCTTTAATTTCGTATTAATTTCAGAAGTGCAACATTTTCAACATGATGCGTATGCGGAAACATATCTACAGGCTGTATTTTCTCAACGATGTATTTTGTATTCAACAAATTCAAATCTCTTGCCTGAGTAGCAGGATTACAGCTGACATAAACAATTCGTTCAGGCTCGGCAAATAAAATAGTATCAATGACATCATTGTGCATACCTGCTCTTGGCGGGTCTGTGATAAGCGTGTCGGGGCGACCGTATTTTTCGATAAAATCCTTGTTCAGCAAGTCTTTAACATCTCCTGCAAAAAAAAGAGTATTGTCGATGCCATTTATTTCCGAATTTATCCTGGCGTCGTCAATTGCTTCCGGCACATATTCTATGCCGATTACCTGTTTTGCATTTCGCGCAATAAAATTTGCAATAGTTCCAGTTCCAGTATAAAGGTCGTAAACCAGTTCCTTTCCTGTTAAACCTGCAAAATTTCGTACAGTTTTGTATAAATTATAAGCCTGCTCGCTGTTTGTTTGATAGAATGATTTTGCGCCTATCTTGAATTTAAGTCCTTCCATTTCTTCAAAAATATGGTCGTTACCTTTGAAAACATGAATTTCCTGGTCGGCTATTGTATCGTTAGCTTTTCTGTTGATAACATACAATAAGGATGTAATTTCGGGAAAACGTTCAGCTAAGCGATTCAGCAAAGCATTTGTTTTTTCCTTGTCGTCTTCGTAGAATACTACAATTAACATTACTTCTCCTGTTGTTGACGTACGGATTATAATGTTGCGCATCAAGCCGTTCTGGTTTCGCAAATCGAAGAAAGTGTAATGATTCGCGATTGAAAACGCTTTTATCTCATTACGGATTTGATTCGAAATATCATCCTGCAACCAGCATTTGCGAATATCAAGAACCTTGTCGAACATGCCAGGTATATGAAAGCCCAAAGCATCCATATCGCTGAATTTTATTTCCGAATTAATTTCGTCTTCCCTCATCCAGCGTTTGTTTGAAAAAGTAAATTCCAGTTTATTTCGGTAGAACAACGTTTTTTCCGAACCTTTTATCGGAAGTATTTCCAGAGGCGTTATTTTTCCTATACGGGTAAGATTATCAATTACTTGCTGCTGCTTATGCCTGATTTGTTCTTCATACGGAAGAATTTGCCATTTGCAACCGCCGCATACGCCATAGTGTTCGCAAAATGCTTCAATCCGCTCAGGGGAATATTCATGAAAAAAAACAGCTTTTCCTTCTACATAATTGTTTTTTCTACGAACAACCTGAATATCAACCATATCTCCAGGAATGACAAAAGGAATAAAAATCACCCAATCGTTGTATCGGGCAATTGCTTTACCTTCGGCGGCAACTCCTGTGATAAGGATCTTTTCCAGGAGCGGTAAATTTTTTTTTCGACTCATCAGATATAATTTTCTGTTATTTTTTCATTGCATTTTTCACTAATGACATTATTATATAGGCAATAATCGTTAAACTTACGCCCGTAAAGTATTTGTGAAAATATGAACATACCGAAATCAATAAAACAGAAATTAAAATTAAAGAAAAAGGATATTCATTTTCTTTCCACCGTAAGTTTTTGAATTTCAAGGAAAACATAGGTATTTCCGAAATCATCAGGAAAGAAAAAGCAAAAAGTAAAAACAGAATTATCACCGTCGAACCAACAGGACTGGATAGCCCTAACGTTTGAATGGCGGGGATAAACGACGCCCAAAACAGTGCGCAGGCAGGCACCGGCAATCCTCTGAAAGAAGTTGTTTGACGTGTATCAACATTAAATTTTGCCAGACGCAATGCAGCAAAAACGGGAAGAACAAAGGCAATCATGGGCAAAGTGTTGTTTATAAGCACGTTGTGTAAGTTTAACTGCATAAGGCAGACATAAATAATACAGCCTGGAGCCACGCCAAAACTCACAACATCAGCCAATGAATCCAAATCTGCGCCAACAGGTGAATGAGCCTTTAACAGCCGCGCCGCCAATCCATCCAGAAAATCAAAAACAGCCGCCAGAACAATAAAAATGAAAGCGCCTTCATAACTGCGGAAATTCAAAACCATTACACATGCAATACAGCCAGCAAAAAGGTTTAGGCAAGTTATAATATTCGGTATATTTTTTAGCATGTCAATTCTTTTTTAATTGAGCTATAACCGTTTGATTTCCTTTAACAGCCTCGTCCATCGCGACTTTTATTTCGTAGTCTAAAGGCAGGAACAAATCCACTCTCGACCCAAATTTGATAAATCCTAACTGTTCGTTAATCTGGCATTTATTCCCAGCTTCAGGATATGTGACAATCCTGCGAGCCATAGCTCCAGCAATTTGCCGGACTAAAATTTCTTCGCCGCCGCTCATTTTAATAACAATCGTAGAACGCTCATTTTCAAGGCTCGACTTGGGAAGATAAGCAGCCATAAACCTGCCGTTTTGGTGAGAAGTATGAACAACAGTTCCGTTCACAGGAATCCAGTTCACATGGGCGTTAAAAATGCTCATGAAGATAGAAACTTGCTTTCTTTCGCTGTGGAAATATTCATTTTCCATCACATTTTCGATAACGACAATCGTACCATCGGCAGGCGCAACTACCGTATTTTCGGTGCTGCCTGAAAAAATCCGGTTTGGATTCCTGAAAAAGCGTAGAATCAAACACAGCAGGATTACAGAAAAGGCTAAAACGCAGTAGAAAAACGGCGATTTTCCTGCTAAACAAATAGAAATGAGATTTATAACTATAAAAATTATAAAAGAACAAACAATAATGCGGTATCCTTCCTTGTGAAATTTCATATATTATTGAAAAAATCATATTCAGTCGTGCAAAGGTAAAAAAAATAATTAAATAATGCAAAATATAAAGGGTTATCAATGCAATAATCTTATTATTTCTATTCGTAATCAAAAAAAAGTATTACCTTTGCCCCCGCTTTACGCAACCGCTGGCGAGAAGAAGAGTGGCTCGCGAATGTTGCGTTTGATAAAAAAAACTATTAAAAGCTATCAATCATGGATTTAATTAAAGTAGCAGAACAAGCGTTTGCAAATCCGAAAGAACAGGAATTTCCACAATTTAAAAGCGGCGACACGATAACAGTTGCCTATCGTATTAAAGAAGGAAACAAGGAACGGATTCAGCAATATCGCGGTGTAGTAATCAAAATTGCCGGTCATGGCGACCAAAAACGTTTTACCGTTCGGAAAATGTCGGAAAACGTTGGTGTAGAACGTATTTTTCCTCTAAACTCGCCTTTTATTGACGGTATCGTCCTTAATAAGGTAGGGAAAGTTCGTCGCGCCAAACTGTATTACCTTCGCAAACTTACCGGTAAGAAAGCAAGAATCAAAGAAAAGAGGGTTTAAAACCCTGTTGCCGATTTTTGAAATAAACCTGTTAAGTATTCGAAACTTAACAGGTTTATTTGCGAAAGACATCTGAGATTCTAATAAGCAGAAATTGTATATGAATTGTCAGATATACGCTTCTATTCTTATGGAAAATTTGTAACTTTGCAACGCAAAAATTTGTAAATTGTATATGATGCGTACTTCAAATTTCATAGACCTTTTTGCTGGCGTGGGCGGTTTGTCCGAAGGTTTTATTCGGGCGAGATATGCGCCAAAGGCGAATATCAAAATGAATAGCTATGTCTGTGATACATTGAAAACGAATAAAAGACATTATTATGGATAAGAAACAAGGGTATGTATATATTTTGACTAATCCGAGTTTTCGAGACGATTGGGTAAAAATAGGGAAAAGTTCTCGCCCTGTGGATGTTCGTTCAAAAGAATTGGACAATACTGCCGTGCCTTTGCCTTTTGAAATTTATGCAACGTTGAAAACCGCAAAATATGAAGCCGTAGAGAAAAATGTACACCGTCAAATAGATAGATTAACTGATTTAAGAATACGACAAAGTAGAGAGTTCTTCAATGTAAAGCCAGACAAAGCGTTAGAAATTTTGAAAGATATTGCAAGATTATTGGACGACGCGGAAATTGACGAAGTATATTTGAATAATTCAGTAGCTTCTGACAGTGTGAATAACGTTGATTGTGAGATTATTATAGAAAAAGGAAAAACAAAAACAAGACCTCGTTTCAAATTTAGTATGGTAAACATTAAAGTTGGTGAAACTTTGATGTTTACGCCTACAGAAATCGAAGTCAAGGTTGCAAGTGATGACAAAATAGAATACGACGGAAGATTATATAAATTATCACCATTTGTTGGTACATTTATGCCGGAACAATGGAGAAACATCTCTGGCGCATATCAGGGGGGCAAAATATTTTTCATACAAAGGGAGGATATTGGATGATATAAGAACAGAATTAGAACAAGCAACAGTTAAAAATGATAGTTTATGAAACCATATATTTTAACTCTAACAACGCTTTCCAAAGAAAAAGAACGGATACAGGCAGCAATACAAAACAGAACAACATAAATATCTGGATTGCTTCAGGCTTTGCCTTCGCAATGACGTTGCACAAAATCATGCCGTGCAGAGTATAATTTGCTGTTAAAAAAGATGTCGCAGCTACGCTGCTCAGGGAAATGTCTGTGTTTTCCAACCGTGCGCTTACGCACACGGCTACAAAGATGTTGCAGCTACGCTGCTTTTGTTCAGCAAGGTTTAGAAGAATTTTCAGCTTATCTGCTTTACGAAGTAACGCGAGAAAAGTTTTTTAAACGAGACACGTGGTGCAAAGCATGAAGGCACGGCTTATAAAGCCGCGTCAGCAGGAAAGCCATAGACACAGGAGTTTGCGGGTGAGCCGCGTTTTGTGGCAATCAGCAAAGCACACGCTCTCACTGTCTGAAAGACAGGATTCTCCCCTCTCCTGTTGGAGAGGGGTTGGGGGTGAGGAGGCAGTCGGTTGTTGTCGTTTTTAGCCGCAGGCAACGCTATCGCTCGCCTGCGGTTATGAAAATTTTGTCCTTTCAGGACATTTTTACTTCTGATTCGCATTATTAATATCTAAACTCTAATATCTAAAATTTAAACTCTATTTTTTAGCCCGAATGGGCTAAATTTTCATAACCGCATACAAGCGCAGCATTGCCTTCGGACAATGAAACGCACAGGCAAATATAAATAAACAAGGGGTTGCAAGCCCTTGTTACAAATATGAGAAGGTTTTGTTATAAAAAATGAGGAGGCGCAATTGCTTTCAATCGCGCCTCCAAAAAAAAGATTGTCAACTTGTCTAATTATCTGTTATTTTTTATTTCTTGGCAAGGCTGCCTTGCCCCTTAATTCTTAATTCTTAATTTTTAATTTGCTATTGCACAATTTGACTGGTTATTACCACAATTATTTTGCGAGGATCGCCGCTGAGACAGTTGCCGTGTGGAATGTATTTGAATACGAACATTTTAGCCTGCGTATCGCTGTGATAAATTATTTGTGTGCCGACATTGTCGTCGAAGGCTTTTTTGCCGTTGAATATTACCGCGCCGTGAAATTTCGACGAAGCGTCGGGCTGGCTGATATAATCGGACTGCTGCGGCAATGAAAGCGCACTGATTGTCGGGTCTATAACCCAGTCTCCCGAAACTTCAAGTCCGAACATGCGGTTCAGGTTGAGGTACTGCGCAGCATAGACGTCCTTGCATATTGCTATCGTGTCGGGGATTGCGGCGGTGGAACTGCCGGGCAGCGTTCTGATGTAAACCCTGCCCGAACTGCTGTCGCAGCCGTTGTTTACCTTGTACGAATATACATGCGTGCCAGACTTGAAGTTCTGCGTGTTCAGCCTGCCGTCAACGCTGACGTCGGGCGACGATGATACTGTCTTGCTCCATTTTATGCTTTGTGAGTAAAGAGTGTCAACGTAGCTGTTGAGATTGATGATGCGGGGAGACGGTTCGGGACAGAGCATTATGCGAATGTCGGAATATACTGCGGCGGGACGCACGGTTACTGTAAATGTCTGAGGTATTCCGTAGCAGCTGTCGATTTTGGGCGTTACCGTTATGTTTGCCGTTATGGGCGATATGCCGGTAATTGACGCCGTAAACTGCGGAATATTGCCGCTTCCAGAAGTCGGCGACAGTCCGATGTTCGGACTTTGACTGTCGATAGACCAGTCGTATGTTACCGTTGCGCCGGTTATCGGGGTTGTGAAACTCCGCCCCGGCACTGTTGCGCCGTTGCATACTGTCGTGTCGTTTATGTGGTTTACAGTTGCTACCGGATTTACCGTTACTGTTAGTATGAACTGATTACCGGTACAGGCGTCAGTACCGGTTCCGATTTTCGTATTTACGGTATATATTACGCTTTGCGGCGAATTTGTCAGGTTGGTCAGCGTCTGACTTATGACGCTCTGAGGACTGTTTTCGTTGGCAGCGCCGGTAATATTCGGATTAGGCGTGGATACTGTCCACGTGTAGGTTGTGCCTGACGGAACTGTGTTGCCGGAAATTCCGTCCAAAGGATTGATAACAAATGTGCTGCCGCTGCATATTGTCGTTGCCGTGTCGTTAATATTCGGTATCGGGCTGACAGTTACCTTTACTGTAAACGGACTGCCCTCGCAGCTGCCCGCAATCGGCGTTACCGTGTATGTTATGTCCTGCGAATGTGGAACGCTGTGGGACAGCGTCTGGCTGATGCTGTTCTGCGGAGTGGTTTCGTCCGTCGCGCCAAGACTGTTGGGCTGCGTTACCGTCCATGTATATTGCGTGTTTGAGGGTACTATGTCGCCGCCGCCATCTGTTGGAACAATGTTGAATGTGCCGCCGCTGCATATTGTCGTATCATACTTGCTGCCGACGTTAATTTTCGGTACGGGACTGACCGTTACCGTTAAATCAAATGCAGCGCCGGAGCAGTAGTATCCTGTCGCGCCTGCCGTGAACGGGGTTACTTCGAGTATTTCCGTCTGCGGCTGGGAAGTATTGTTTACCGGACGCGAAAGATTAATTGCAGATTCATAGGAAGATGTGGACGAGAAATTTCCTCCCGTGATATTGGAGTTCGGCGTACCTTTTATTTGCCACTGGTATCGCACGGCGTTGGGAACAGAGCCATTTATGCCGTTCTGCGGCGTAACAGTCAAATCGCTGGAAGGAAGGCTGCATATTGTCGTATCCATAGCGGTTATGACGGGTACGGGAGTAACCGGTATTTCCACGCTGTCTATGTTCGTGCAGCCGTTAGCAGTCAGCGTAAACACATAAGTTACATTTACATCGTCGAGCGTACTGTTAACCAGCGTCTCGTCGATATGGTTGCCTGAGCCGCCGCCGGACGGAGCGGGCGTTATGCCTGCCGCAGGTCGCCGTATCCACGACCATGTTATTGTGCTGGTGGTCAACGATGTTGCTGTGAAATTTACAGAAGTACCCGAACAGACGCCATTCACAGGCACAGAATGATCCAGTGTCAGCGCATCTTGCGGGTTGACCGCTATATTTACAATAAATTGAGAGCCTGTGCAGCTGCCGGATACCGGTACTATCGTGTATGTTACAAACTCCGTAGCAGTACTGCTGTTTGTCAGCGTCTGGCTTATGCCGGACTGCGGAGTTGTCTGCGGCGATGCGCCGGTAATATATAGACTGTTGCTACTTACTGTCCACGTATAGGTTGTGCCGGAGGGGACAATATCGGTGGACTGGGGCGTAAAGGTAAACACTGCGCCGCTACACTGAGTTATCGACTGGGTTGCAATCTCAGGAGCTTGGTTTACAGTAATTTTCACCGTATCGCTGTAGCCGTAGCCGCAGGCTGTCGTTACTTTGCGACGGTAGTATGTGTCGCCAACCTGTGGAAACGATGAAAACGGATACTGTTCCGTATTTACGCCTGTTGTCGTCCACGAGTTGTTGTTGCCGAACGAAGACTCCCATTCGTAAGTGTATGTGCCGTCGCTTCCTGTTGCCGGCGTTACTCCAAGCGGAGTCAATGTTCCATTGGTACAGACGGTCTGGTCGCTGCCTGCCGTTCCGGGTATAAGCGCGGGATAAACGGCAAGAGACACTATCTGCGAAGCGGCGCGGCAAAGGGTATTGCTGCTGCTGCCGCTGCTGGATACCACAAACCGGTAGTATATTTTGTCGCCGGACGTTAACGGGGCGGAAGCTGTTACCGGCGGAACGGCAAGCGTCTGATAGCCGGGCGTTCCCTGTACCGGATTCTGATTGCCGCTGCCGGTAACGGAAACTGTTGTCCAGCTGTTGTCGTTAATATTGCCAGTATTTGACTGTAACCACTCGCCGACAAGTCTGTCATTTGAACCTGACTGGACAAGCGTACCGTCGTCCTGATATTCGTTATTTGATATGCCGAGCGTCAGCTGGTCGCCGGCGCAGAGCGTATCGGCTGATTTGCCGTTTATGTATGCCGTTATCTGCGAAACGCACAGTCGGACTTCAATATCGTCTATCAGTACCTGAGTGTTCTGAGAATTGTTATATACAGTAAGTTTTACCGACTGCTGTCCGGCGGGGACGATGAACGGAAATCCGTAAAAACGCCATTTAAACTGTCCATTCTCCGGTTTAATATCTCCGGTTGCAAACGTTGCCAGTATAATGTCGTTGTTATTCTGGTCTTTTGCGCTCAGTTCAAAGCGCAGACGAGACCAGCCGTTTGTCGGATTTACTGTTTGTGCAAGGCTGGCGGCATACAGCGAGAAATACATGCGGGTATTGCCGCATACGTTTATGTTCTGTTCGTACAGCCTTGACGACATCGCGTTTGTGCCGGCGTCTGCCATAAGCATATAGCCCCTGTCTGTTGTGCCGGAGTGCGTGTGGTCTGAAATTCCCGTAAACCAGCTATTACTGCCGACGGTATTGGTTTTGAGCAGCCAGTAAGCTCCGTTCAGACCGCTTTGAGAGCCTGCTGGAGTCGAACTCTTGAATACGTAATCGGAAGCGGCAGTCATCTGGTTTAAAGACAGTGCATGGTCGCTGACAGCGTTTCCCTGAAAGTCGTCGTTCCATATCAGAGATCCCTCTATGGCGCAGCCGACTGGAACGCCGCCGCAGTTGTCGCTAAGTATAAGTTTTACCGGAAGACGGTTGTTGAACGCGATAACTGTGCCGTTGACTGTCATGCTTGCTCCAACCCAGAAGGTGTCAACCGGCTGTCCGGTTTTTACAACATTATCCTTAACATGAGATGTCGGCAACGAGGTTATCGGGTTGAAAAGTCCTTTGGAAACGCCGTTGCTGTCGAACAGTTCAAGAGTCATTCCTGTCTGTACGTTGTCGAAACGCACCGTTACGGGAGTGTTGTCGCAGGCATAATACTCGCCCACGTGCGGGGTATTGACAAATATAAATATGCGGGCTGTATCTTCGCCGCTGATGTGATATTTTATTGTATCGACGCCCGTAAACATGCTGACAGGGGTGTAGAGTATGCTGTCGATTCCGTGCATCATTGCCGTGCCGCGTCCGGTATTAACCTCGCCGTTTACTGCGTTAACAAGACCGACAACAATAGGCGAACAGTTTGTTATGTTGTCGTTCGAGAGAGGGGTAAATGTTACCGGCGTCGAGCTTGTGGTAAAAACATAGTCGTCCTTTGCGTCGGGTTTGCGGAGAGTAACATAAAGCTCGTCGGAAAAGCCGCGACATACGCCGCCGCTAATATCTTTTAAAAAACATTTGTATGCGCCGGTGCGGGTAACTTTTACGGTCGGGTTTGTTTCGTCTTTCAGGGGTATGTCGTTGTGATACCATTGGTACGAAAGGTTTGGATAACTGCCGCCGATTCCTGTGTGCGTAACTTTAAGAAAAGTATAGCCGTCTGTTCCGCAAACAGTTGCGCTGTAACCATCGTCGGGGTCTGTACGGAATTTAAAAACGGGGCAGTCTGCGCCGTCCATCCAGTTATTGGAAGGGTCGCAGTCGTCGTAGCCAGCCAACATGTTCAATTTGTTGTCAATCATTAAACAGACATACAGCAGCTGGTTGTTGTAAACGCTGTTCAGAACGAGTGTTATAGTGTCTTTTTCTGTTGGGAAAATATCGTCGGGAACGGTAAAGGTTTGCGAAATTTGCGGCGCATCTTTCAAATCCAGCACATTGCCTGTTGTTCCGCCATTGTAAAACCTTATTGGAGCGCCGGCTGGAATGGTTGCCAGTCCTGCATTTTTGACAACAATCTTTACTGTCGTATTACTTGACGATGTATTTGCGCTTACCTTCATGTAGGTAATTACGGCGTTGGGCTGGCGGATTACAGGGTCGTATGAGTCGCTGCCGTACCGAACAATGGATCTTTGTATCCACGAACCATTGTAGGGCTGGATACTGTCGCCAACCGAATTTTTCCAGAATTTGGTCAGCATGGGCAAAGGGCTGGCGTTGATACTCAAATCTTCGCGTACCTGTAGCGGGTCGTACATACCCTGATTCCAGACTGGAGGACATGGCGCCCACTTTGCCTCCTTATATTCATATACTTCTATCCATGAATGTGGTCTCCATGAGTTTTTTGTATCGGGATTGGTATTAGTGTAAGAACAAGAGCCGTCGGTACATCTTCCTCTGGTAACAATTATATCGGCACTGCCGTCCATATTCACGTCTGCTATAGCCGGCGCTTCAAAACCGGTATATGCAAGACACTCTGTTTTGAAGAGAATACCATCATTTGAAGAAGTCGCACTGTATGTTATATAATCCTTGCCACTTATTTTTGGAGAAATCACCCTTATGTAATGTTCGTCCCGATAACACAAGTCAGCTGCATCGTCATTATTAAAGTCAAAAAGCGTTATGCCTGTATTATCAGACCTGTCATTATGCTCCATTGCCCAGCTAAGTCTCAATCTGTCTTCCGGCTTATTGGATAAAGGATCATCATAATAAGTCAATCCGAGAATATGACCATACGTCGCTGACGGCCCCACCTGTTTATTGAAATTACCACTGGTATAATTATTATCCTGTCCTTTTGTCAGATTATTGTCTGCATTTGGGTGAAACTTGATACCGGTTCTTCCATAATACGAATTACTTTTATTAATATATGCAGCGCCACCGACTATACAGATTTCGGGCAGTTTTTTATTGTTAGTACCATCAGGTTTTCCATTAATGTCGCCTATAAACGGAATTCCAAAACGTCCCTGATCATTATCCATTCTATAAGTAACTGCTGCCTTTACGTTACTGAGATCGTTCAAACTCCATACGTAAAGCAATACAGTCGTATAGTCCGCATTCTCACTTTGGGCTATATTTACATTAGCATAAGTAGCGACAATAATATCCAGCACTCCATCTCCATCAATATCAGCTACACGTGTAAAACCGTCATTTAGATAATATGTAGTTGTTGTTGTTGTTCCTTGGTTGCCTGAAGGCAAATCGACCTTATTTGGTCCATCTATCATGGTATAGTAGTTTTGAGTATGATCTTCCATATTGTTGAACTGGAATTTGTAAATACGGTTACCGGTAACAATTTCCTGCTGTCCATCGCCGTCAATATCTACAATAGCCGGCACTGCCAAATCCCTGTCGGTATGAGCGGCTTTACCTCCTATACGGCATCCCATCATTGCTCTGCCTTTAATCTTATTTGAAGCAGCTTGGGTTATCTGGTTTTCATAAGTGTAATCTGTCATGTAATTGGTACTTGTTATATTGCTTTTGTACCATCCTGATACAGGAGCAGTATCGCCATTATTCCCTCCCCATGACATAAGCAGTTTGCCGTTAGAGCCGTTGTATATTTTGTTATACACAATAATTTCTGGAATACCATCGCCGTTAAGGTCTGCAATATAAGGATGCGGATAACGATATTCGCCTCTATTAGTTGCGTTATGTCTGGCAGCTATCGGCGCATTAAAAGACACGGTTGCGCTCCAGAACAAAGAGAGAGAGGTAATATTAGAACCGTTAAAAACAGGGTTTAATGCCACAACTTTCCCATTCTCTGGATTACAGACTATAATTGAAGCAGTAGTATTGCTTTTGTCTAATCTTGCTATTGCAAGAAGTGAAGGTGAACGGTGATAGGGACTTCCCTGTCGAAACCATCCGTTAGACATCATAAAGCCTGATATAAGATTCAGATCATATTTGTACAGTCTGTTTCCATTTTGTCCATTATATATGTTAATGTATTTTCCATAAGAACCGGCAAGATCTACTTCTCCATCAGTAATGCCCAATACTACGATTTCAGGTTTGCCGTCGCCGTTAAGGTCGCCTACCATCGGAATTGTGAAACCGTCAATCCAGCTATTATCATAAGGGTAATGGTGTCGTTCAGAATTCGTAGTAACAGTGCAGCCAGTGCCTCCATTGTGGCTGTTATCACATTCTGTTCTATATTTAAGTCTAATATCAAAAGATTGCGGGTCTTTCATTTCGTCAAAACATTTGTCTAATGTGTTGCCTTCGTCAATGTTAACAATATTTGCAGGGTTGTTATATGGGGTAACATCAATCATAAGAACAGCGGTGTCGGAAGACAGCCCGCAGGCAATAACGTATTTTATATATACCTGACTGTTAATGTGGTTTGGGTTTGGGGTAAACACAATATTGTCTCCGCTGACATAAGCCTCACCCCATGCGCCCATGTTTCCCTGATTGCCTATATTAGGGTTAATAAGCGGGTCATAAGGAATAGAAAGCAAATGATTGTCGCAAGGAACTGTATCATTTGCAATAACGTCTTTTTTCACAGTCTGGTAAGGACCGGTGGCAGTAATATCATCCATAGCCCTGAAACCCTGGGCAAAAGCGCTAAAATAACAGAAAAGCGCAACAAAAAAAGTAACAAATATAGTTCTCATAAAGAATCTCGTAAAAAATATTATAATTTGTTAAAAAACGTTTCAATATAATTTTCAATTAAAATATACATCAAAAAAAAGAGGTAAATAATCAAAAACGCCAAGCTGTCTCGAATTGCGTGTTGTGCCAGTCAACGTATAGCGTATAAGATTAAACTTCCTGTAAAACAAAGAATTATCAAAAGAACTTCAAAAATAATTTACAAACAAACTATTCAAAAAACACAATACAAATTTATAATAAAAAAGATCAAAAAAACAACTTTTTGCAAACATTGGGCTAATTAAAAAAACACGACGGAATAATTGACAATTGACAATTGAGAATTGAGAATTGAGAATTGAGTATCGCAGGGGCGCGTTGTCTGGGCGCGTCGAGAAGTTTTGCCCATTCGGGCAAGTTCGGCGCTTTCGCACTTACCGCAGGCAACGCTACGCTCGCCTGCGGTTACGAAAATCAAGCCCTTTGGGCTATAAGACAGGGTGTTCAGAACAGCGGCTTGAAAAGCCGAACCTTCATAACCGCAGGCGAGCGTAGCGTTGCCTGCGGCTTTTGCCCCAGCCAGACACCGGCTTGAAAAGCCGAACCTTCATAACCGCAGGCGAGCGCAGCGTTGCCTGCGGATTTTGCCCCAGCGGACAGCGAGAGTTTTGCCCATTCGGGCAAGTTCGGCGCTTTCGCACTTACCGCAGG
>JAIRPX010000062.1 GCA_031256775.1 Dysgonamonadaceae bacterium | reverse complement strand
AATTCATATCAAGTACAATAATCGTTGCCATTACTAAATACAGCAGCGTAATTATCGGATTAATTATTATAGCCGTCTTGTCGCGATTGTTGACGCCCGATGATTTCGGCATAATAACAATCATAAGCGTACTTGCAGTTTTCTTTAATTTAATAGGTGAACTTGGAATTGGAGTAGCAATTATTCAGAAAAAAGAATTGACGAAAGGCGATATAAACGTAATATTTTCTTTTACCGTAGTGGTGGGTTTAATGTTGGCTTTTTTGTTTTTTATATTAGCCCCATTAATTGCTTCTTTTTATGATAAACCTGTGCTGGTTAATATCTGCAGACTATTCAGTATTAATATCTTTTGTGCCTGCTGCAATATTGTGCCGAACGGATTAATTTTAAAGGATAAGAATTTTAAATTCCTTATGTTCAGGCAGTTCATAATACAGCCAATATCCGGTGCGCTGGCTATAATTGCCGCTTTAGCCGGATGGGGAGTATACGCATTACTTATGCAATTGATAGCAGGAAGCGTTTTGATGTTTTTAACTAATTATTTCCGGCAGCCATTAAAATTAGTTTGTATTGCGGCGCAGCCATTGAAAAAGATTGCAAGCTATTCTTTGTATCAATTCTTGTTTGGATTCGTGAATTATTTTGCCCGCAATCTCGACAAATTATTAATAGGAAAATATATTTCACCGGCAGCGCTGGGATATTATGAGAAATCATACAGGTTAATGACCTTGCCTATTGATACTTTAACAAGCGTTATCTCTCCTGTAATTCAACCATATTTTTCCGATTTTCAGGAGGATAAAGAGAGAATATACCGGTATTATCTAAAAATAATACATTTATTGGCTTTGATTGGTTTTCCTCTCTCCGTATTTCTGCATTTTGCTGCAAAAGAATTGATTTTAATTGTTTTTGGAGAGCAATGGACGGCGGCAATTCCCATATTTGAAATTCTTGCATGGAGTTCCGGTATTCAGATAATTCTTTCAAGTACAGGTGCTATTTTTCAGGCGGCAAATGATACGAAAAGACTTTTTATTGCCGGAGTTATTAATGCTCTTGTTTTGGTTGGCGCTATCTGCACAGGCGTATTTATTTATAAGAGTTTGAATGCTCTGGCAATTGTTTTTGTTTGCGCCTTGTTTTTCTGCTTTTTTCAATCATATACTACACTGATTAAAATAACGCTGAAGCAATCGTTTATTCCATTTCTAAAACAATTGTTATTGCCTCTGCTGTTCGGATTGACAGTGTTTATTTTAGAATTGGCCGTAGTAAAATGGATAGAAATTGACAATCTATATATGTCTTTAGCGGTAAAAATGCTCGTCGTCACCGTAATTGCACCACCGGTCATGCTGAGATATTATAGATATAAAAACAACAATAAATAAAATAAATATGCTTAAGAGAATAGTTTATTGGATATTTACAAATATGAACAAGGTGTTAAATAAATTTTTCAAACTACAACTTGTTCGCACCGGTTATACTACCGTTGTTCGAGACAATTATTTTGCAGAAGATCCGCTCGACGGTGATATTTTAATAAATATCGGCGCAGGCGCATGGAGAAACAAAGGATGGTTAAATCTTGATTACCCCTCACAATGGTATGAAACGGCACAAAAAGGTCAACCAAATCTAATTTCATATGATATTAGGAATGATAAACTGCCTTTTGCCAACAATTCGGTAAGTGCTATATATTGTAGCCACGTCATTGAACATATAGAGAACTGTTATGTAGAAAATATGTTCAATGAATGTTTTCGTGTATTGCATGTAGGTGGGGTTTTGAGGATTGTCTGTCCGGACACCGAGTTTTTATACCAAGTTGCCAAAAGCAATACGGAATACTTTCCTATACCTTACGCAGATAATTTGTATGACACTATGAAATGGAGACCGGTAGATCATTTAGTACGACAAATCGCAACAAGAAAAACACTTAATTATAAACATCTAACAAATCAAATAGATTATATAGACGCATTTGAAACAATGGGTATGTATGATTTCTTTGACTACCTAACTAATGATTTAACATTTGACGAAAAATTTGTGGGATGGCACATAAACTATTGGACATTCGACAAATTAAAAACAGCACTAACTAAAGCAGGTTTTAAGACTGTCATTCGTTCAAAATATGGAGGATCATGCAGTAGCAAAATGAAATCAATTGCCAAATTTGACAGTTCTTTCCCTTGTATGAGTTTATATGTCGAGGCAATAAAAGAATAACAGAAATGAATATCAATTACAAAACTTATGGAGATTTATTGCTGGATATTAAGCATAATCTCCATAAAATACCCAGCAATATTGATTTAGTCGTAGGCATTCCCCGTTCAGGAATGATACCTGCATATATATTAGGATTTGCATTGAATGTCAAAGTTTGTTCTTTAGATGAATTTGTTGAAGGAATCTATACACAGAATGGAGAGCGTCCCCTAAAAAATTCAAGAAAGATAAATAACATCTTGATTGTAGATGATTCTGTCGCTTCAGGTAACGCAATGAACAAGGCAAAAAACATCATACAGAAAATGAATTTATCTATGGAATTTAATTTGCATTTTTGCGCAGTTTATGTAAATCCGGTATCATATCATTATGTTGATATTGCACTGACAGAACTTGCAATGCCTCGTATATTTCAATGGAATTATTTGAATCATCCTTTTATAAAGCACTCTTGTTTCGACATTGACGGCGTTTTATGTGTAGACCCGACAGAAGAAGAAAACGACGACGGCGAAAAATACTTGAATTTTATTTCTAATGCCAAGCCGCTCTATATTCCAAAATATAAAATCAGAGCATTGGTAACTTCCCGGTTGGAAAAATATCGCGAAAAAACGGAAGAATGGTTGAAAAAACATGAAGTACAGTATAATGAATTATATATGCTTGATTTACCGTCGAAGGAAGAACGATTGAAAACTCATGGAATACACAGCCAATTTAAAGCCTCTATTTATAAGAAGTTAAAAGATTGTGTTTTATTTTATGAAAGTAATAGAGAGCAGGCTATAGAAATTGCCAATATTACAGGAAAAACTGTTTTTAGCGTTGAAACCGATGAGTTAATCAATAATAAAACAGTTTCTATCAATGAATATAAACGGAAAACATTCTTTAAACATATCATAATAAAGATATTTTATCTGTGTGTTCCTGCTAACAGACAAAAGCGTATTAAAGA
>JAIRPX010000295.1 GCA_031256775.1 Dysgonamonadaceae bacterium | reverse complement strand
AAGTCCCTTTGAAATTCATTATCGAAGGAAAAGAGTATGAAACCTGTGAGCAATACAAAACAGGTGCAGAGTTGAAACAATTGGCAGGTATTCCTTTGGAAACCGAATTGTTTCTGTCTGTCAGCGAGCCATACAATGACGAACTGATAGGAAACGACACGAGAGTCAATTTGGCACGACCGGAAACGGAGTACTTCTTTGTAAAGAAGAAATTGTTTTTTACTATTAATGGTGTTCAATACACTTGGTACAAGCAATTTATTCGTGGTATTCAAATCAGAGAATTGGCAAAAATTTCGCCCAATGACGACCTTTTTCTTGATTTGCCTGATGGATGGAAAGATGATTTTATCGAAGACGATGAAATTGTAGATTTAGCCCGTCCGGGAGTGGAACATTTTGTTAGTCGCCCTAAAATCCAAGGCGTTGAAATCATTGTAAATCAGTCGAGAAAGAAGTACGATAAACCCAAAATCGCTTTTGAGGAAGTTGTCAGATTGGCAAATGGAAGCTATGACCCAAACAGGGGCTACACGGTGAAATATTCCGATGGACCAAAAGAAAACCCTAATGGTTTGATGTCCAAAGGAACGGAAGTTTTTGTTAAACATAATATGAATTTCAATGTCAGAAGCAACCATCAATCGTAGCCCAGACCTGATAAAACTTCAAAGCGAAGATTATAGGATTGAAGTATGTAGTGGATATTTAACTATCCACTACATACCTTATCTCAATAAAAACAAGGAAATTAAATCAGGCACTCTTGTTATGGCATTGACTGATTCAGGGAATATTACAATCAAACCCAAAGACCATACTGCATATTTCATTGGAGAGCAGCCTTGTAATATTGATGGCAGCTTTGTAACTTCGTTAGTAAATTCTCCAAAGAAACAAAATCTTTATGCAAATGTTGTTTCGGATTTTTATCTTTCGTGCCATCCTGACAATCGGGTTTATCTTGACTATTATGATAAAGTTACAACATACTGTAACATTATCTCTTCACCTGCAATAAATTTAGATTCAGAAGCGTGTCGCCAATTGAAAAAGCCATTGATTGTCAGAAACGAAGATAGCCCTTTGGTTTATACCGATACAAATGCAAGCCATTCCAATACCGCCTGTTTTAATGACAAGTTTTATCCGCTGAAAATTGCTATCATTGGAGCAGGAGGTACCGGCTCTTACATACTTGATTTTGTTTCTAAAACACCGGTTGCAGAAATCCATTTATTTGATGCTGATATTTTTAATACGCACAATGCGTTTCGTGCGCCCGGTGCTGCGTCTATTGAAGAATTGGAACAACAACTTTTTAAGGTTGAATATCTGTATAAAAAATACAGCCAAATCCACAAAGGAATTATTTCTCATAAAGAATACATTACGCAAGATAATATTGACTTTCTAAAAAATATGAGTTGTGTTTTTTTGTGTATAGACAAAGTGAATGTTCGTAATACAATAGCAGAATACCTGATTGACAACGAAATTCCGTTCATTAATTCAGGTTTAGGTATAGGTTTATCTGACAGTAAATTAGATGGAATGGTAGAAATTACAACGGCTTGTAAAGACCATTACTCGCATATCAAAGAGGCGTTTAGCGGCAACGATGTTAAAGATGATGATATGTATGCAAGCAACATTCAAATAGCCGAATTAAATGCGATGGCTGCAATATATTCTATCATTAAGTGGAAAAAAATGTTGGGATTTTACTGCGACGTAAAGCAAGAGGTTCGTTCTGTTTATTCCATAAACGATAATGACATATACAATGGAAAATATTGATAATTACGAAGTTCAGTTTGTAGGTTATATGCCTGACGAATTTAAGCAGGGAATACTGTATGTTTCAATGCGGGGTAAGATTGTAATCCACTTATGCGCTTGTGGTTGTGGGGAAAAAGTTGTTACACCAATATCTCCCGATGATTGGAAACTAACATTTGACGGGGAAACCATTTCGCTCTATCCGTCCATTGGTAATTGGGATTTTCCTTGTCAATCACATTATTGGATTCGGAATAATCAAGTTGTAATTGCAAGAAGTTATGACTATGGGCAAGAGAAACCATCAAAGAAAAAGAAGAAATCGAAAAAGAAGAAGTTTTTCCGATTTTGGGAAAAGTAAAGTAAGCAGGAATCAATCCACCTGCATAGTTCGGATTGGAAAATAAAAATTGAAAGCTATGGCTAACAAAGTTACTGGGAAAACCGCTGCTTCAGCCGCCTCAAAAGTATTGAGAGATGGACGCACAAGCGCAACAAGTAAAACTGCTGCTGGAAGCGCACTTTCTCAAAGAGAAAAAGGTGGAAAGAAAAAATAAGCAGCAACAAGTAAAGTAGGAAAAAACAGATAGTGTTTCTTCCTACTTTCGTTTTTACATCTATTAAACGTCAAATAAAAATATCTGATAAAATCGGGCTTCCAATGGTTTGATAATCCATTTTAATTCCACCAATAATTTTGTGCAGGCATATATGCCCAAACGAGTTTTATACTCTGTTTCGGTGCTTTGTCTTTTCTCAAATGTTCCCGCAAAGCGGAATTGACAAATTGCCGGAATACTTTTGCCTCCAATGAATTAACCCGGTAACTGACAAAAATAAGGACTTCCATATTGTAATACATTGTTTGGCGTTCCTTACCCTTATTATCAGTATAACGGTTATTGTGGCAAACATCGCTTTCCCAAAGGAGTTTGTCCTTAAAAATGCTGCGCAAATTTGCATCAATTTTCTGAACAAAACAGTTTAGCAAATGTGCCA
>JAIRPX010000330.1 GCA_031256775.1 Dysgonamonadaceae bacterium | reverse complement strand
AAATTAAGGTATCACAGCTACGCTGCTCTGTTTATATTCCGTACATCTTTACCGTGCGCTTACGCACACGGCTACAAAGATACTGGCGCTACGCGCCTTCTCGCAAAACACAGGGTTTTGCAGATGATCCAAAAACCTGGCTTGAAAAGCCAAATTTTCATAACCGCACGGCGAGCGTAGCGTTGCCTGTGGACAACAAAACGTGCCTGCAAAAGTTATTTCTGGATTGCTTCGCTACGCTCGCAATGACGACGCACGACTTCGCGACTTTGTAAGCTGTGCCTGTTTTTATACTATTATAGCGGCACGGGGTGCAAACCCGCGCCAGCAAAAAACTGTCACGCTAACTAATTCATAATTTTTTGATGGCACGGCAAAAATTTAGTAATGAATAAAAATTTACCATATTATTTCATAATACAACGGCAGGATTGATTATAATTCTGCCGTTGTTGTAATTCATTTACAAAATTGTAGAAATAATATTTTGATTATTCAAGTCTTAATCGTACTTTTGCAGTATGTTTACAAATTTAACGCTTTAATGATATGCTTATAAATTTCAGTATTCAGAACTACGGCTCAATAAAAGATAAACAAATATTGTCGTTTGAAGCAGACAAATCAAAACATTTGGAAGATTATTATGTAATAAATACAAATGGTTTACGACTGCTTAAACTTGGCTTAATTTACGGTGCAAATGCTTCGGGAAAAACTACAATTCTAAAAGCATTGGATTTTTTGCATACGCTTGTATTAAACCCCAAGTATAAAAAAACGGATATTTTTGAAGAATTAAAACCTTTCAAGTTTAATACAGAGACGATAAATCAAAATACAATTTTTGAAATTGAGTTTTTGCAAAATAATACAAGGTATTTATATTCGGTCGAGTTAAATAAAGAGGCAATCGTAAAAGAAGAATTGTATTCATTTAATCCTAAAAAATCAAATGTTTTTAAACGAAATACTAAACTGCAAAATCTTTTTACGACCATAGAGTTTGGCAACAAAATAAAAGCGCAAAAAAGCGCAGAAGAAACCCTTATTAACAATACTTTATGGAATAATACCGTGTTGGGTGGATTTCTAAAAACCAACATTGACATTCAAGAGTTAAAGGATGTTGTTGATTGGTTTCGTTCAAATTTGTCTGTTATTTCCTCTAACGAGCATTTACATTATTCGTTTATGCCCGACCCAATAAATCCATACGTTGAAGAATGGAAAAAATATAAAAATGAAGTGTTGCCAATTATCAAAAAAGCGGACATGAATATCTCTGATTTTGAAATTGAAAATCATAATCTTAGATTTGAGCATATCGTAAATAATGCAAAATTTCAAATTGAATACGAATTGGAATCAGAAGGAACACAACGATATTTTAATCTTGCTTATGTATTATGGTATGCCTTAAAATCACCTCGCTTAATTTCAATAGATGAGTTAGAATCTTCGTTACACCCTGATTTATTTCAACATTTTATACTTACGTTTTTAGTTAATTCAAAACATTCTCAAATAATTGCAACAACACATAATCGGGAAATTTTGAACGACAAAGATATTTTCCGAAACGACGCCATTTGGATTACAGACAAAGATAATAAGGATTGTGCAACGGAATTATATTCGCTTGCCGATTTTGATACTTCTGTAATTCGTGATACAAGCAACATTTACAACGCATATAAGATTGGTAAACTTGGCGGAGTGCCAAATCTCGGCGATTATTATCTTGAAATTGAATAACTATGAGAACGAAAAAAAAAATACAAAATCCGAAAAGGCGGATATTCTCATTTGTTGTTGATGGTAA
The DNA here is from genome assembly GCA_031256775.1 of Dysgonamonadaceae bacterium. Classification (GTDB taxonomy): domain Bacteria; phylum Bacteroidota; class Bacteroidia; order Bacteroidales; family Azobacteroidaceae; genus Azobacteroides. Next base: position 17,274 of record JAIRPX010000330.1, on the reverse strand, counting down.
ATGTGAATTGTGGTACTTGCAGTTACTCAAACAGCAAGAAAATTTAAATATTCATTTAGAGCCAAAATTGCCACACAAAAAATCACTCAAAGACCAATTCGACTTGGTTTTAAGCCTGTCAGAAGAAAGCGAAAAGGTATTTTGGATGATAGATTTAGACAATGTACAAAAAGAAACGATTGAAAATAAGAAAGGTGAGAAGTCGGCATTGACAAAGTTTCAAGATTTATACAAGAAAAGTAAAAATAATGATAAAATTGCCATAATCATAAATAACCCTTGTTTGGAATTTTGGTATTTGCAACATTTTGAACAAATTTCAAAGTATTTTGAAACGTACTCTAAATTAGAGAAGGCACTGAAAAAACATCTTGTTAATTACGAAAAAACGGAAAAGTATTACAAAAACTCCCGACAAAACATCTATCAGCGTTTGAAACCACTTTTAGAAACAGCAATAAACAACGCAAAACAAACAGATAATTTCGACTTTTACGATACAGAAAAAGGAATCTCAGAAATGTACAAAATTTTTGACGAATTAGGAATAGCAAAATAATAAAACCTGTTTATATGCGCTTAGGGCTTTGCCCGCATTGCGCCTACGGTGCAACGTCGCAAAAAATAGCTCGGTAGAAAATGCTATCTCCTTCATCTGCATCAACCTGTTAGGTCTTAAAGACCTAACAGGTTTTAACAAAACCCTGTGTCTATGGCTTTCCTGCTGACGCTGCTTTATAAGCTGTGCCTTCATGCTTTGCACCACGTGTCTTGTTTTCAGAAAGCACTGTCGCGCCAGCTAATTTATAATTCCCAATTCATTATTATAAACTTTGTATTTATTGAAATTTTCACCCTTTTGGGTGATATGCAGAGACAGAAAAATAGATTACCTTTGCGGCGTTATTATAATGATTATGAAACGTACATTTTTATTTATTTTATCGTTATTGTTGTTTACAAGGCTTGTAGCGCAGAATCAGGATTCGATTAACCGGTTATTTATCGAATCTATGAAGCATGAACTGGAATATGTAAACAGTGAAGAAAAGGAACTGGAACTAAACGCCAACATAGGAATATGCTATAATGTGATTGGCAGATACGATTCCGCCCGTCTTTACTTCAATCGCGCATTGAGCCTGCCCGGAGGCAAAGAACATGAAGGCGGGCGGCTGATTACCAACCTTGCCAATTCCTACGGCTTTGAAGGACAGTATGCCGAAGCGCTGAAACACTATATGGAAGCGTTGCGGGTGAGCGAACATATTGCCGCCAAAAAGGTAAAAAATAAGCAGTGGGATATAGGCGACCGCATGATGGGATTGCATAACATTCTTCGTACTATGGCTAATCTCGCTGAAATCCATTACCTTACAGGCAACCGCAAGCAGGCGCTTTACTATGCAGAGCGTGGAAAAGAACTGTATGATAAGGAATTTGCCAAATCATATCCCGCAGCGGCATACATGATTCCCCAGATTTTATACGTCATCGGCTCGGTATATTTGGACAGGAACGAGTTGGACAAGGCGGCAGAAGCAATGCTGGAAACATACGAAACAGCTGACGATTATTGTCGAAAGACTATGCAGGATACCGGCAGTCCGAAAGGCATGTATATGTATATTGCTTATGGAAAGGAAGGATTGGCACGGGTATCTCTGGCGCGGAAAAATTACGACAGGGCGTTGTATCAAGTTGCCGATGCGCTGAAATATGCCGAAATGCACGGCGACCCGACTGTAACGGCTAAAATACTGTCGACATTCTCGGATATTCACCTTGAACAGGGCAACTATGCCAAGAGCGGACTATATGCACAAACGGCTATGGAGATGTTTCCTGACTACACGAAAATCAATCCCGATGCGGCTTTTAATGCTGCCGCCGCCAGCCTGTTTTCCGGCGACAAAGAGAAAGCATACTGCTATTTCCGACTTTATGCCGACAGGATGAAAGCAAATTCCGACAAACAGTTCAGGGAAACAATGGCAGGCATGGAAGTCATTTACGAAACGGAAAAGAAAGAACTGCGGATAACCGATTTGGAACGGCAAAAAATCCTGTACATTTTCATTGGATTTGCCGGTATTATATTGGCAGTCGCAATATGGATTATTTTAAAGCAAAAAATAAAGAGCGAAAAAAGGGAAAAGGAACTTGTTGTGGCAAACGCCGTTTTTGAAGGCGAAAAGAGGGAACGCGAACGCTTCGCCCGCGACCTGCACGATGGCGTTAACGGTATGCTTTCGGCTATACGGATTGAACTCGCTGCAACGGAACGGTTGCAAAACATCCGCGACCGTATCGACAACTGCATCGAGGAAATCCGCCGTCTGGCAAGCGGCGTGATGCCTGTATCCCTGCAACGTTACGGAATGAAAGCTGCTTTGGAAGACTACTGTCGTTCCTTCCCGAATGTCTGCTTTCATTTCTTTGGCGAAGACAAACGAATTGACGGAAAGATTGAATTAGTAGTGTATTACTGCACCTACGAACTGGTGCATAATTCAGTCAAACATTCGGGAGCAACAACCATCAACGTCCAGCTGATACAGGAGAACGATCGCATTTCGCTTGCCGTTATGGACAACGGATGCGGTTATGACGGGGAATCTTCCGGACATGGCGTCGGACTGAAAAGCCTTCGCGACAGAATTACAGCCCTGAACGGAAAACTGGAAATAACATCTTCCACTGGAAACGGCACAGAAACGACAATCGAATTTAAAGTTGAGAATAAAAATAATAATTCAATATAGTATAATAAAAACTTCAAAAGAAAATTATGCATTCAGATAAAACAAGATTTTCCATAATCGACTATCCACTCATTAGCGTAGCGGTGGTTGATGATCACAAGTTGCTTGCAGGCAGCCTGAGTTGGATAATAAATGAATCGGGCATAGCCCAGATTTCGGCAGTATACCATGATTTGAAATCATGCAGGGAAGGTTTGAAAAAAGAAATACCGGATGTATTGCTGCTCGACATTGAATTGCCCGACGGCGATGGCGTTGACTTTTGCGCCGAGATAACAGAAATCTATCCCGAATTGAAAATCATAATGTTGACGAGCTATAAGGAGTTTAACATAGCCAAACATGCCCTTCATAACGGCGCATTCGGTTATATCCTGAAAAATTCCGAACCCGAAGAATTGATCGCGGGTATAGAAACAGTAAATATGGGCGAACAGTTCCTGTGCGAGGAAATAGACGTTCTGTTGAGAGATAAACGGAAAGAAGAGGTTGTGTTTCTTACCAACACCGAGAAATTAGTCCTTAAACATATTGCGGACGGTTACACCCGGAAAGAAATTGCAACCATGCTTAACCGCGACGAGCAGACTGTTAAAACCCATTGGCGAAACCTGATGGTCAAACTCAACGCGAAGAATGCAGTTGTACTGATAAAAAAGAGTTACGAAATGAGGTTATTGTGATATAAATTGCTTTTAAACGTTATTCTATAAAATCCTTGATACTACCCTGGTAAGGCTCGCCCAGCATAGTCCTGTATTCTTTGCTGAAATTGTCGAAAGCTGATTTTGCCAAACCCATTTTACCTATTCCGGCAAGGGTTTTGCATTTAATGCGGATTGCATCTTCATTTATGGAATCAAGTTTCAGCAGTGCATCGGCAATTCGTAGCCTTATGTCCAAATCATTGAAGAATGAATTTTTAGTATTGTTAACAACATTCATTAAAGCGTATATAGCGTCATTCGCAAAATCCGTTTTGAAACCGTCTATCCATTCAAACTGGATGTTCGGAAGAAGGCTGCCATAGTTGAGAAGTTCCAGTATTTTCAGTATATCTTCCTCTTTTGTTACTGCGCCTTTCTGGATTTTTTTAACAAGTTTAAGCGTTTCCTTATAATCGGAAAAAACATCGTCAGGCAAAGCAATTGTCCAGTAGCCGTTTTGGTTTGTAATGTCAATTTTCCCAAGTTCCTGCAAAAGCACCCTTAATTTCCTGATATTGACGTTTCTGTTGTTTCTCGCAGATTCTTCCGTTTTGTCGAACCAGAAAAGTTCCTGAAGTTTTGCCGACGAAATCCCCCTGTTGTCTTTCAGGGAGCAAAGGGTAATCAATACGAGGATATATTTCATTGTAGGCGTAAATTCCTTTGTTATATTTTTCCCTTCGCAGTTAAACACGCGGAAACCGCCGAGAAAAAGTATGGATTTATTTTCTGCATTGGAAAAAAGTGTTTCTTTCTGGGTGTTTTCAGCATCAGGCGTTTTTTTATTTTTTTCGCGGGGAAGTTTTTTATTTTTTCTGTGTTTTATTATTTTTTTTCCTGAAATCCAAGAAACGGATGCAAGCAGTAAAATTGCGGCAAGTATATAAAACAGGCGGTTTTCATTCGGGATGGCTTTATGCTGTATCACATCCTGCATCTTCATGGGCGGATAATCAAGCGTATAGATATTGATGTCGGAAGTTTTCCTGTCTTTGGAATATGATGCAACAGCTATCAGTTTCGACAGCTGGCGGGAATAATAGAGGTCGCAGAATGATGTAATGTCCTGAAAATAAAACTGTATTGAATCGGCAAGCGATTCTGTTTCCTGCGTTTCAAGGTTAATTTTTTTCAGACTTATCGAAGATGCGTATGTTTTATTGGGATAAGCCAGTACGTAAAGGTTTCTGTTTTCTTCATCAACTGTCAGGCTGTTGGAATAAACGTTTTCCCTGCCGCCATTCCTGTCGGTATCGAATAAATATTTAGTTTCCAGTGTTTTAAGGTCTATTTCAAACAGATCCGAAAAATTTTTGGGCGACAGTTCCTGTCTTCCCATTTCAGCGCCATGACCTCCCAGAATGTATATTTTATCGCCCGCCGCCGTTCCTCCCATAGCAGCCAGATAGCGGGGCATTATGACATGGGAAAAATCATGGCGGCTGTAATTGCCGGTTTTTAAATCTATTTTGAAAAAATCGCTGTTGTATTTGTAAAAACCATAACCACCAAACAGATATAAAGAGGAATCGCCGACAGAGATATAACGGTTTTGATGAGCGTGCGTAGGTTCGTTTTCATCTGGCTGGTAATCTGTCCAGCGGTTTTCGGCAGGATCATAGAAATAGTTACGTTGTTTTTCGATGCTGTAGAACAGCAAGCGGGAAAAAACAGGATCATACATCAGGTGATTATAAAACTTGCCTTGTATTTCGGGTTTGCTTTTAAGCCTCTGTTCCAAACCAGTAAGCAGTGAATAGCAAATCAGTTCTTCGGGTTTCAAAATATAAATATTGCTGAGGACAGGATCGAAAGCTATCTGCGGAAATCCGGCAGACTGAAATTCGGCTATTTTTTTCCAGTGGACGCGCGCATCCATCATCCACTGAGGGTTATGAACGACGGCGGGAACGTTTTTCATTTCGTCGTAAACCGAGTTTTCTCCATGCTGGTCTAAATCCCAGTGATGCAGTTCTTTATTATTGCGGTTTATCCTGATATTTTTCAAGATGAAGGGAGCAATGTCATTTGTAGGAAAATTTTGGAAATAGCATCTCCCGAAGCTGATATTCAGCCATTTAATATCTTTCAAACCGTAAGGACATTCCACCGTTTCATCATTCAGTTGCAAGGTGATGGAATCGCGCTTTTTACTGAATGAAACAGCCACATGAATCCACTGTTCCGGCGTAAGGACGCTTTTCAAGTGAAAATCGCGCATGTTTACAACAAAAAACGCATCCAGCCTGTTATTGACAATAAAATCGAAGTTTTCGTCGGTGTTAGAAATTATACGGAAAATATAGCCGAACTTAATTTTTTCATTCCTCAGGAAAACGTCAAATTCCATCGTCAAATCATCCTGTTTATCAAGCATATATGGCTTTCCTTCATTCAGAATCAGCGAAGTTCTCTGATCAATATCGTAGCTGTGGGCATTAAAATACAGACCTGTTTTTGGGAGCTGTCCATAAACAAGACTGGATATAAGCAAAATTATCGGTAAAATTATTTTTTTTGCGATGTTCATTTTTTTATTCAGATGCAAAGTTATAAACACGTTTTTTTATTAAAACACAGTGGAAAATAGAAAATTTCCGCTTTTTCAAACCATTTTGAAAGTGTATAACCCCTTGTATATATGAAATATTTTTGTAAATTACGCGCGAGGCTTTGTGTGTGTGTGTGTGTGTGTGTGTGTGTGTGTGTGTGTGTGTGTGTGTGTGTGTGTGTGTGTTGCAATTTTTTTTGAATATATGCAAGCAAGTAATGTTAAAAAAAGAGTGTTATTTCCTTTTTTTAAGAAAAGATTATTAGAACAGAAAGTATGTCGAATAATATTCTCCATGAATAGATTGTTTATCTTGATTCAAATGTTGTTATTTAACATGACAAATATAGAAACAAAATTTGAGTTAATCAAAAAAAAATTCATACGGAAAGATATTTATAGAATTTATGTATACTTTACGCGGTTTAATTTTGTGCAACGTCATCGTCATTGCAAGCGTTAGCGAAGCAATCCAGAAATTAGTTATCAGTTATCAGTTATCAGTTATCAGTTATCAGTTATCAGTTGTCAGTTGTCAGTTATCAGTATCAGTATCAGTATCAGTATCAGTATCAGTTATCAGTTGTCAGTTGTCAGTTGTCAGTTATCAGTTATCAGTTGTCAGTTGTCAGTGCTGGCGAGGCTTTGCAAACCATGCCTGTTTTTGCACTATTATACTTTACGCAGTTTAATTTTGTGCAACGTCATCGTCATTGCGAGCGTTATCGAAGCAATCCAGAAAAAAACTGAAAACTAAAAACTAAAAACTGAAAACTAAATTGACATTGCTGTTGAAATCTTTGAAACAATATGCACGTTTTTATTTGAAAAATTGATAACTTTGTAGCAAAATTAAAAATAAAGGTACATGAAAGGAATATTTTTGAATCCACTGAGTAAAAACAATCCGGTTACGGTGCAAATGTTGGGAATCTGTTCAGCGCTGGCTGTGACTTCCAAATTGGAGCCGAGCCTCGTCATGGGCGTCGCCGTAATTGTGGTTGTTGCCTGTGCAAACGTTATTATTTCACTTTTGAGGAATACGATTCCTGTACGCATTCGTATTATAGTTCAATTAGTTATAGTAGCAGTACTGGTAACTATTGTGAACGAAATTTTAAAAGCGTTTGCCTACGATGTAAGTAAACAGTTATCGGTGTTTGTCGGTTTGATAATAACTAACTGCATCGTTATGGGACGTCTGGAAGCTTTCGCTCTGGCTAACAAACCGTTGCCTTCTTTTATAGACGGACTGGGCAATGGATTGGGCTATGCCATTATTCTGGTGATTGTAGGTTTTTTCCGCGAATTGCTGGGATCTGGAACTCTATTAGGCTTTTCTGTTATTCCAGAACAGGTTTACAGCTGGGGTTACGAAAACAACGGTTTAATGATTTTGCCTCCTATGGCGCTAATCATTGTTGCCTGTATTATTTGGCTACAAAAAAGCAGGGAAAAATAAAAAAAATAGTTAATAAAAAAATATATGTTAAGTACATTTGTTAAATCCATCTTTATGGAAAATATGTTGTTTGCATATTTTCTGGGAATGTGTTCATTTTTAGCCATTTCCAAAAATGTAAAAACAGCGGTGGGGCTTGGCGTAGCTGTAACTTTCGTGATGACTGTCACTGTGCCGGTTAATTATTTTCTTGAAAATTACATACTTAAAGCTGGCGCACTTAGCTGGCTGGGAGATTCTTTCGACTCGGTGAATTTAAGTTTTTTAAGTTTTATTATATTTATAGCTGTTATTGCTTCTATGACGCAAATTATTGAGATGGTAGTGGAAAAATATATGCCTGCTTTGAACGCTTCGCTTGGGATTTTTCTTCCATTGATAGCTGTAAATTGCGCTATTATGGGCGGTTCGCTTTTTATGCAGCAAAAAGCGTTTCCGAATGTCGGTTATGCCTCTGTTTATGGTTTAGGCTCCGGTATAGGCTGGATGCTGGCAATTGCAGGCATGGCGGCTATTCGTGAAAAATTGCAGTATTCGGATATTCCAAAACCTTTAAACGGATTGGGTATTGCGTTCATTATAACTGCTTTGATGGGATTGGGATTTATGAGTTTTTCCGGAATAAAAATTTAATATTATGACAATAATCACCAGTATATCAGTCTTTTTAGTAATAATACTTTTATTAATATCGTTACTGCTGTTTGTAAAAAACAAGTTGACGCCTTCCGGTAATGTTAAGATTGTTGTGAATGGCGAAAAGGAATTAGACGCAGACTTGGGCGGAACTGTTCTTTCTACATTGCAGTCAAAAGGTATTTTTCTTTCCAGCGCCTGCGGAGGCGGCGGAAGTTGCGGACAGTGCCGTTTGCAGGTTATGGAAGGCGGCGGCGAAATCCTCCCAACCGAAACGGGATTTTTCACGCGCAAACAGATAAAAGAACACTGGCGTCTGGGTTGCCAGACAAAAGTCAGGGACAATTTGAGTATCCGCGTGCCGGAAGAAGTTTTTGGCGTAAAAGAATGGGAATGTGAAGTTGTTTCCAACTACAATGTTGCCTCGTTTATCAAAGAATTTAAAGTTAAGTTGCCCGAAGGCGAACATCTGAATTTCAAGCCGGGTTCGTATATACAGATTAAGGTGCCGAAATATGAAGCTCCGTTTGAAAATTTCAATATTGAAGCTCGTCCGGAATTTGGGCAGGATGTTCTCCGTTTCCAGGCTGAATGGGATAAATACAGGATGTGGAATTTGACGGGCAAAAATATTGAAGAGAATGTTCGCGCCTATTCTATGGCAAACTATCCTGCGGAAGGCGATATAGTGATGCTTAATATCCGTATTGCCACGCCTCCATTTGATCGTTCAACGGGGACATGGAAAGCAGGCATACTGCCAGGAATATGTTCTTCATATATTTTCAGTCTTAAACCAGGTGACAAAGTGCGTATTTCAGGTCCTTATGGCGATTTTCATATTCTGGATACAAAGCGCGAAATGCTTTATATCGGAGGTGGCGCAGGAATGGCTCCGCTCCGCTCGCAACTGCTGCATCTGTTCCACACTTTGAAAACTACCGACAGAAAGATTTCCTACTGGTATGGCGCCCGCTCGAAAAACGAGATTTTCTACGAAGAAGATTTCCGCGCAATAGAAAAAGAATTTCCTAATTTTTCGTTCCATATAGCTTTAAGCGAACCTCTTCCGGAAGATAAATGGACAGGACACATCGGTTTTATTCACCAGGTCATTTACGACAATTACTTGATGAATCACGAAGCTCCCGAAGATATAGAATACTACATGTGCGGACCTGGTCCGATGGCAAACGCAGTTAAAAGGATGCTTGATGATTTAGGCGTTCCTCCGGAAATGCTGATGTTTGACGATTTCGGATAGATGCACCCGCATATTTTTACTGCAATTTTCCTATTGCTTCTTTAACTCTTCGCATTGCTTCCACTAATATGTCGTCTGAAGTTGCGTAGGAAAAGCGGATACAATTCGGCGCTCCGAAAGCTAATCCGCCCACAACTGCCACGTGAGCTTCTTCCAAAAGATACATGGCTAAATCTGTCGAATTAACAATTTTTCTACCCTGAAACGATTTGCCGATACATTCGCTGCAATCGGGAAAAAGGTAAAAAGCTCCCTGTGGCTGATTTACTTTGAATCCGGAAATCTCGCTGCCCAGCTTAACCATCAGATCTCTCCGACGTTCAAAGGCTTGACGCATAACCGTTACACATTCTTGCAAGGCATTGTAAGCGGCTTCTGCAGCTTTTTGGGCAATAGAGCTGGGTCCGGATGTGTATTGTCCCTGCAATTTATTGCAGGCTGAGGCAATCCACTGTGGAGCAGCAATCCAGCCTATGCGCCAGCCGGTCATCGCGTATGCTTTCGACACTCCGTTTACTATCGCCACCTGTTCGCGAACATTCGAAAACTGAGCGATGCTTTCATGTTTTCCTATGTAATTTATATGTTCATAAATTTCGTCGGAAATAATCGTAATATCAGGATATTGAGCCAAAACGTCGGCTAAATCTTTCAATTCCTGTCGGGAATAAACGCTTCCTGTTGGATTGGAAGGTGAACAGAGGATAATCGCTTTTGTCTTGGGAGTTATTGCCGCATCCAACTGTTGGGGAGTAATCTTGAAATTCTGCTCTATACCGGCTGAGATTATCACATTTATTCCACCTGCCAATTTTACCATTTCCACATAACTTACCCAGTATGGAGCAGGCACAATAACCTCGTCGCCAGGATTGACAACTGTAAGCAACAGGTTACAAACTGATTGCTTTGCTCCGTTGGAACAGACAATCTGGTCGGGTTTATAGTCTAACCCGTTCTCTCTTTTTAGTTTATTTACAATAGCATTTCTAAGGGAAAGATAACCGGGAACAGGGGAATAGAACGAAAAATTTTCGTTTATAGCCTTTTTTGCGGCTTCCTTAATAAAATCAGGCGTATTAAAATCGGGTTCGCCCACGCTCAAATTGATTACATCAACCCCCTGCGCCTTCAGTTCGTTGCTTTTTTGCGACATAGCCAACGTCTCTGAGGGGGACAAAGCGGCTAAACGATTGGAAACTTGTGCCATATTGTTTTTATTTTATTTTTATTTAATAATTCGTAAATTATGCCCCATTTTTTCTTTTTTTGTTCTCATATAAACTTCATTATGAGGGTTAACGGGAATTTCTATGGGGATATTTTCTACAATTTCCAGTCCGTATCCTTCCAGTGCCGCCCGTTTGACTGGATTATTCGTTATCAGCCGGATCTTGGTAATTTGCAAGTCGCGCAATATCTGTGCGCCAACGCCATACTCGCGTTCGTCAGGGTCATGTCCTAAATGTAGATTTGCATCAACTGTGTCCAAGCCCTGTTCCTGAAGCTTATAGGCTTTCATTTTATCCATCAAACCGATACCGCGACCTTCCTGATTCAGATACACAATAGCTCCTTTCCCTTCTCTTTCAATCATTTCCATAGCCCTGTGCAATTGTTCGCCACATTCGCAACGCATAGAGCCGAAAATATCGCCCGTAGCGCAAGAAGAGTGCATTCTTATCAAAACAGGCTCGTCTTTTTTCCATTCGCCTTTTATTAACGCAATATGTTCCAGCCCATTAGATTTTTGTCGGAAAGCTATTAACTGGAAATGACCGTATTTTGTAGGCATATTAACAGTTTCTCCTTTCTCAACTAATGATTCATATTTCAGCCTGTAAGCTATTAAATCACTGATACTTATAATTTTAATTCCAAATTTTTTGGAAATTTCCATTAATTGGGGCAAACGTGCCATTGTTCCATCGTCGTTGATGATTTCGATTAGCGCTCCTGCGGGATACAATCCTGAAAGACGGGCTAAATCGACAGTTGCTTCGGTATGACCGGAACGTTTCAAAACCCCGCGACTGCGAGCGCGTAACGGACTGATATGTCCTGGACGGGCTAAATCTTCCGGTTTTGTATCGGGACTTGCTAAGGCGCGAATAGTTTCCGCCCTGTCGTACATGGAAACTCCTGTTGTACAGCCATTTCCTATTTTATCGACAGTAGTGGTGAAAGGTGTTTCAAAAACAGAAGTATTTCTCGAAACCTGCATCTCCAGTTCAAGTTCGGCGCAACGTTCTTCCGTTATGGGCGCACAAAGCAACCCGCGTCCGTAGGTCATCATAAAATTAACTTTTTCGGGCGTTATTTTTTCGGCTGCAATAATGAAATCGCCTTCATTTTCGCGGTCTTCATCATCTACTACTATCAAAAATTTTCCTTCCCTGAAATCTTCTATTGCCTCTTCAATTGTATTTAATGAGTTCATAAATAAGGTGTTAACTATTTTTGTAATCTGTTATAACTATTCTCAATTCTTCGTTTATTTTATTTATAATTTTCAAGTCATTATTTATACGTTTTTGTCCAAAAAGACTTGCTATATATAATATTAATCCAATCGGCAAAAGAATAGAACAAATCCATCGTATTGATGGTTTTTTCATAAATACAGGCAAAAGCGGCAATACAACCGGATATTCCATTAATTTACTTATAACCAAAGTGTTATCTGAATTTCGCAAATCTTCGATATAAAAATTCATTAACTGTATAATACGTTCAAGTTCTTTATCTTCGCTACGTTTCCAAAAAGTTGTATAGAAAGGAATTGAGGCATGTTTTAACAAATATTCCTTCGACAGAATATTCAATTCCAGCATTTTTTCCATGTCCTGTGAATAATCAGGAGGAATCATAATCACTTCCTTTTTTGTGTAGTTGCGAATTTCCCTTTTACCCAGAAGCTTTTGAATGAAAGTTCTCCATACGTCTGGATTCATCATTACCGAATCATTTACAGCCTTGTATGTCAGGAAAATACCTAATGAAGTTAATAACGCAGTACTTAGCCACATTCCTTCCCAGACAGGCCAAATTGCCTGTTTTGCCATTTTAAGTCCCAATGTGTCAATAGAATAATAAAATACAAACAAGAATATTGATAAAACTGCCGGCATTCCAAGCCCGCCTTTCCTGATGATACTGCCCAGCGGAGCCCCGACAAAAAAGAATATAAGGCAAGCCAAAGACATAGTAAATCGCATGTTTAACTGTATTTTATGACTTCTTATCGCTCTTGCCATATTGGATTGCGTAGTTGAAATAAAAGAATATTCGTTATTGATATTATCTACTTTGTTTTTTACTTTGTTGACAAAGTCTATCTGTTTGTTAACAGGCAAGTTATCAACATAAGCTTGAAATCCTTTGTCGAAGAGCGTATCGTTTTTTAAAGAATTTTGCGTTGGGCGATACGGCTGTTTGAAAGAATTGACATAGATGCGGTTTTTAAAATAAGGAATATTTTGGCGATTTATGCTATCCGCATCGTGCTGCACAGAATCAACGAAATTAGTCAGTTTGCTATAATTTTTTCCTATATCTCGATTTCCCATTATCGACTCGTCAATCATGTTAAAATTACCATCGAAAGATGATATAATTTTAGTCCTCAAACTGAATGTTTCTCTTTGATAGCGAGAGTTTTCCTGAGAATAGGCTTTGCCTTCGTTTTTTAAATTTTTAAATAATTTTCCACTGAAAAGCGTCAAGACAAGATTTTTTTTGTCTTCCGACATACTCAGTTTTGCACTGTCGGAAACAATCACTGCTGCATTTTCAAATCCATCGGAATAATCGTATATCATTACATCCCGCAACATGTTGTTTTTTTTGTCTTTATGTCGAACATATACATTATAGCCAGGTATGTCTTTGTAAAATTCGCCTTCCGGTATGTCTAATTCTGGCGATTTTTGCCTTAGCGATAGCATGATAGTTGACATCTTAACTTGCGCTTTCGGGATAATGCTGTCTTGAAAGTAAAAAGAAATGCAGGTAATGATAATACATGTAAAAACAAGCGGTTTCATGATTCTAAGCAGGGAAATGCCTGAAGCTTTCATTGCCAGAAGTTCAAAATGTTCGCCAAGATTGCCAAAAACCATCAGTGACGCAAGAAGAACAGAAAGCGGCAACGCCATTGAGGTGAAAGTTAAACCTGCATAAAAAAATAATTTCGCCAATACAATAACGTCAACGCCTTTTCCTATCATATCGCTTACATATTTCCAGAGAAATTGCATCAATAAAACAAAAAGGCAAACGCTGAATGTTGCCAGCAATAAGGGAAGAAATTTTAATAAAATAAAAGAATATATTCTTTTTATACGAAAAAAACTCATTTTACAATCCTAATAATCTGCGAAGATTTTTTGCCTGTGTATTCCAGAGCGTTATACTTGCTTCTTTTTCATTTGGTTCTGCGAAATCGGTGATTTCAAGCATCAAACTGTTGGTAAGTTCATTCTTTTGAAGCCTGAACTCAAAATAAACGTTGTGATTCACTTCATCCAGCCAGCGAAAACGTATATAAATATTAGGATTTATTCCTGTTACTTCTGCATCCATAGAATGTTTATTCCATGTGAACGTGAATATTTTGCCATCGGCAACGACGTCATCTGCAAACCATTCGGCAAGCCCTACGGATGTTCCGATATAATTCCAAAGATTGATTCTGGAAGCATTATCAAAAACATATTCGATATGTATTTTTTCCTTTTTCATCTTTTTCAACTTTTATATTGTCGCGCAAGGTACAAAAAAAAATACAATCTGCAACTATTATTGCCAACAAATCGTGTTTAAGGTTGATTATTGAAAATTTAGATAACATTTTCTACCAACCTGCCGTTAAAAATGGAGCAAAGCACGTTCTCCTGAATTTTGCTGAAAAAATCTTATTTCACCTTTGCGCCACATTTTTCAATTCGAGAATTGTAATTCATGCTGTTGCTTATTGCAGCATAAATAGAATCTCCGATGAAACGCATTTCATACCGTTCTGTATGAGGAGTTTCAATGTATTTCAAAGTCAGTAACAAAGTTTGTTCGTCTGTCCAGCAATAACTTCCGTAAGTTGTAAAAGGCGGAAATTCGCTGAAACTTGCCTCATTAACAATGAGGCTTGGAGCAGGTTTTTGCGTTGTTCCTTCAAGCCACTTTTCTTTTTCAAAAAACAGCATATTATCAGCCTGATTCAAGATACATACATCACCTTCGATAAGTATTGAAAGTTGGCTGTTTTGTTCATCGCCATTAAAGGAAAAAACTGTTTCATTGTCTTTAAACATCTGCAAATCAGCGTCAATGCCTTTTTGCGGAGCTATAGCCAAAGAAGCTAATTTATTTTTCAGGTCAGAAGCAGCATTTGCATTTTCAGGCAAGGCATTATCATGAATAGCAGGCAGCAGATAATCCCAAACCAGGTTTATTTCTTTTTGCATGTTATTCACGTTAGCCTGGATAGCAATTACTGCGTCCTGGTCGGGCATCACGATAATAAACTGACCATAAGCGCCATCGGCACGGAAAGCGTTATTGCGGCAACGCCAAATTTGGTAGCAATAGCCCTGCGCCCAGTCGTCGTTAGCCCTCTGTTCGGGAGTAATATCTGGCTTTTGAATTATTTTTGCTGAAGTAGCCTCTTCAATCCACGATTCAGGAAGGATTTGTTTACCGTTCCATTTTCCTTTTTGCAGATAAAGTTGTCCGAGTTTTGCCATATCTTCGGTATGCAGGCGCAATCCCCAGCCACCGCTGTTTATACCTTCAGGAGATATTTCCCATTCGGCATCCTGTATTGCCAGGGGCTCAAACAAACGAGGTTGGAGGTAATCCAGAGTTCTTTGTCCTGTAACCTTTTGAATAATAGCCGACAGCATATATGTTGCCATTGAATTGTAGAGGAAAGTAGAGCCAGGCTCGTCAACAACCGGAACCGACAAGAAATTCCTTACCCAGTCTTTTCCACTGTTTATCCATCGCGGTTCAGGATTTTGTCCGGCAGTCATTGACAATAAATCTTTTACGCTCAACTGAGCCAAATAAGGCGACACAGTATCCGGCAACATGTCGGGGAAAAAAGAAATCACCTTATCATCGACGCTTAACAATTTTTCACTTACTGCAAAACCGATTGCTGTAGAAGTAAAAGTTTTACTTGTTGAATAGACTGTTTGTTTCAGTTTGGGTTGATAAGGCTCCCACCAGCCTTCGGCTATCACTTTACCATGCCTTAGGAACACAAAACTGTGCCATTCCTCTCCACTTTGTTCAATTGCTTCTAAAAAGTTGATAATTCCCTGTGAAGAAACACCTTCTTTTTCTGGAACGCTTCGCTGTAATGAAGCAGTATCTTTTACAGTATTATTGCAGGCGCAGAGCAATAAAAAGATACTGAATATCGCGCCGGTCATTTTTTTCATTATGCTGTTAATTTTATTTGTCATTTATTGTCTGCGAGATTATATTGTTTATTTTCAGCGATCTAACCATAGTGAGCAATATATTATTCATAAAGTAGCCGAATTGTTCTTCTGCAAAGTCGTTGGTTAACACTGTTTCCAGTGCGTCCAATTTTTCGACGAGGTCGGGAGTGTCAATTTGAGTAATTTTGAAAATGCGGATAGCATAAACTAATAAAAATTGCGACATCTCAAAATTAGTAAGTGTTCTGTCTTTTACAAGCTCTAATAATTTCTGTCGCGCTTCAGACGGCATTTCATTTGTTTCTATTTTCACTTGCAGCATTTTCAGCAAAAAATAGTCGGGAAATTTTTTAAGCTCTTTTTCAATGTCGTCCCATTGGTTTTCTTTTGAACTGGAAATAAATTTCATATAAGCTAAAGCTCCACAGTCGCCATATTTTAATTCAAATTCTGCGATTGCTTTCTGTACTTCTTTTTTATTTGTATTGTTGTGGATTTCAAAAAAATTATCTAAAAAATTATCAACCAATTCTTCGTCGTTTTTCGTAAAAGTTGGGAAAAGCGAATTTGGGACTTTTTTGTCATCTATAACATCAATATTCTCCAGGTCATTTGTGATTTTTTCATGATACAGGTCTATCATGTCATAATTAAAGTCATATAAAATATTGGTTAATGCGCGTGCTTTATTGAAAATTTCTTCTTCTTCGTTATTTATTTTTTCCCCGCCACTAAATTTCTTCCATTCCAAAAAAGTTTCATAAGCTGCTTTGTTAAATTCATCATTGTCCATTTCTTCAAATATGTCATACCAACGATTGTAAATTTCGTCCTCGTCGTCGTCCTCTTCAAACTCGTCTTCATCCAAATAATTTTCGCCCAAACGGTTATCGTCTGCATTGATATAGACTTCGTAATTTCCATTGCCTGCTGTTTTTTCGAGTTGATTGATAATACGTTGTTGCAGTGCAGGAGTTTCGTAGCCATTGTTCACATATACAGGTTCGCCGTTTTTGTTGCCACAATGAATGTCAATAATTGGAATACTATCATCGTCTTCTTCAAGAAAATACTGCGTAACAGCGGTAAAATCGCGGTGCGGTTTAAAACCGTATTCTTCGGCAAATTCTATAGCGGCAAAAATTATATTGTGCGCCAAGTCGTATGAAATTTCTTCAGGTTCGTAGCCAGAAATGACTTTTTCTTCATATTCATCAAGCCTTTCCTGCGGCTCATTGAAATAATACATCGTATCTTTTACACCCAGACAATCCTTATCAACGAGATAGGTACAAAATGTAAAATTCCCGTTGCTGTGCCGACGCACAATAAAAATACTCGCCAACCCGCTGAGTTCCCAATTTTTATTGACAGAACATTTGACTATCGGCAAACTACGCGATTTTTGTCGGATATAATTTTCAGGTGAAAGTAATGTTTGCT
>JAIRPX010000238.1 GCA_031256775.1 Dysgonamonadaceae bacterium | reverse complement strand
ACAAAACGATAAGCAGATGGTAAGGCCACATTGATTACATTATCCGTATAGCTCTGTGCAGAAATGTAACGGGAAGTATCTGCAAAATCCGTTAAAAGATATTCTTCTGCTTTATTTTTATCAGAATCGATATATTTATAATAGCGGGCATTCATTGCTTTTATAGCTGCGCGGGCATGTCCCGGAAGATCTATTTCAGGGATTACTTTTACGTGACGCGCTTTCGCATATTTCAATATTTCCAGAAAATCTGTACGTGTGTAAAACCCATTCCCAGCCGATTCTTTATTATTTGCGTCCCAGCCGCTGCCGTATGCGGGATACAGGCATTCTCTTTCGTCAAATGTATGCCCTCTGCGAGCTCCCACCGTAGTTAATTCTTCCAAACCGGGGATTTCGATACGCCACCCTTCATCATCCGTTAAATGGATATGCAGAACATTAACTTTGTAAAAGGACAATAGGTCGATCAACCTCAAGATATTCTCCTTAGATGAAAAATTACGGGCTACGTCCAGCATCTGTCCCCTATAAAGCAAATCGGGATAATCAATTATACTCACATTCGGCAGGTTATAAGGCAGTTCCTTGCAACGAATCATTGATAATAAAGACTGGGTTCCATTAAAAATGGCATGAGGGGTACTTCCGTTAATCTCGATAGTTCTGTTTGATAATTCCATCTGGTAATATTCATCATTAGGTACAGAAACCTCAAGTTTATTCAATTCGATTGTTACAGGGGCTTTCTCCAGAATATTACATCCATACGACTTCTGAAGTTTCTCTTTAAGCAAACTGGCTTCATTTTCAAAGAGGGGATCATATTTAACACATATATCTTTTGTAAATGAAAACTCCCCGTCTTTTTCCTTAACAGATTTCAATGAAGGAAAAATATCTGTTTTCTTTAAATGTACCTGTTCGGAAAATATAGCGTTATTATCATATACTATATTTCCGTCAGGATATGGCAATTCGCTTTTCTCTATCCTTGACCATTGATAGTCATGCTCAAAAGGTATTGCATCTATTAGGACATCACGAGGGGCAGATTCTTTCCCTTTCTTATCCAGCATTACAATATATGCACCTTCAGGAGCGCCGGTATTCTTCAATATACTGCCTTCACAGCGGAATGTAATAACAAGGGTGTCACTCGGAGCTACAGCTTTATATAATGATGACGGATAGATTTTGTAATAGGTAGAACTTACCTGTTCTATTACTACAGGTGATTTGGAATCCGGTTTTACAGCCGCCGGCATTTGACTGTAATAGATAATCCAGTTACCGGATAATGAATCATTACTGTGATTTATAAGATAAAACGTATTTTCGTAATATCCGGGTTCTATTCCATTCCTTCCCATTTCCCAAACCATGGATACTGGCGCATTATTTTGATTCTTCTGGTTCAGGCATGCCGGCATCAGTAGTACCAAGCTAATCAGATAAACTATATACTTCATATCTTTCTGTTCATTCGTAAATATAGACACAAGGACCTAATTCGTTCTTTGATGTATTGATGTCTTTATTATAGTCTGTCATCGGAAAAATTTCTCCGGATACAACGTTTGCAATATACAAATCATATCCGCCAAGGCTACCTGTACGGGTACTACAGATAATAATCCAATCGCTATTCACCGGATAGGCATCCGAATAGTCCCCATCTGTTCCGTTAAAAGGAAGACGCTTACTTTTCAATCCGCTCCAATAGCCGCGATATATCTGGTCGATACGATTTGTTTCTGAATAGCCTGTAGTATAATAAAAAGAAATAACATCTGCTGTAACCGGATAATAATCCTGAACACCTGGTGTATCATAAAGGGTTTTAGCAGTTCCGCTTGCCATATCAATCACAACAATAGAAGAGCTACGTCCACCACCTTTAGAGCAGACTATTTTTGTTCCCTCGGCATTATAATACGGCATTGAATATTCGGAATTGTCCAGATTAATTTTTGTCGTTTTGCCTGCTTCCAGATTCATTTCGGCAATCTTTCCGCTTTGTTTAAAGATAATACGTTTCCCATCAGGAGAGAATTTAGGATCCTCGTCTCTTGTGCTTCCTGACGGAGTTAAGTTTACCGGCGGATTTGCACCAGAAATATCATACAGATAGATATCCCAAGAATTTGTTTCCCTACCTATTCCCATAAAGGTGATTTTTTTACCGTCGGGGGAAAAATGGGCGTTCATCGGATGCCGTATATTCTGCCAGTTATCGCTGATACATTTCAATTCATTCGTGCCGAAATCATACATATACATTCTTGAATCCTCAGATTCATAAGAAGAATAATTATGATATATCAGTTTCCCTTTCAGTACCGGCGCATGTCCGGCCAAAACAGGCGGCTCTTCCGTTGTCCCCCTATTATTATCGTCGTTGTTGCAACTCAGAATAAAAAAAACGGAAAAACACGCTGTCAATACAATTAACCAATAATGTTTTTTCATGATCAAAACTATATAAATATTCGGTTCCGAGACAGGCCGTAATAACCAGCCGGAACCGAATACTTGACTTACTTATTTTACTACGGGAGCCTCTCCAGATTTACCTTAATTTTATCCATACCTTGGGAAGTATCCAACGTAATTCTGAAATAACCAGGAATGTATCCATCGCCCATTACAATATCAGCCATTGTTCTAGGATGTACGATGATGCCTTCCGTGTCGCCGGTAAGAGAATCTTCTGTATAATTTATAACGTTCCATCCACGGTTGCCAGATATTTGAATATCGAATCCCCACGCAACCTGTTCCGAAAGATACACACAAGCCTGGTACTTGCCTGAACCTAAAGAACGCATGTAAGCTATTTGCTTAACATCGTTGAGACTCCAGCCCAAGCTATTGAAATCGGTATGCCATCGGGGAGCAGAAGATAATCCTGCGCCAATAATCCAATAGGCGGCAGGCGCGATATCGCTCATTCGGTTTATCCACAAATAATTGTAAGCCAATGAATAATAAACATCCCACTTGCCTGATTCTCCAATAAATTTACATTTACCTGTTCCCTGATTATACTCAAAGAAATCTCTGTTATAGGCCTGTTGCAGATTTTCAATACCTTGAATTTCGTATTCGTTGCCTTTTATAAGTTCGATATTAGTATACAGGTAATCGCCTGAAGCTACCAGCCGTATATCATTTATTTTAACAACAAGATTCGAGCCTTCCTTATCGAATGTAAAAGAAAAAGCATCGAATATGATTTTCTTTACCATCCAATCGTTATATGAAAACTTCGCATCCGATCCGAAACGGTCGCCTATTGCCGCTGTATTATCATTTGCTCCTGCATTCCATATATATTCCGCTTCTGCCAAGTCTTCGGAAGTTGCTATTTTTGCACTGAACATGCTGGGATAATTACTTTCCGTCGATTTGTAAATGTACGGATCTTCAGGATTTGCATACAATTCAATCACAGACTTATCACTCAAAACGAGGTAGAGTGTTTCGGGCAGATCGGGACGTACCGCTCTGATTGTTTTCTGTTCTTTTGTTTCATTGCCGTCTACATTTATCAGGGTGAAATTGACTTTAAACTCATCGCCTGTTGCAATATTCGGCAAAAACGGAACAAACAAAGATGTGTTCTCCAGCTTTACAGAATTGCCTTTCGTACGGATGGATTTTCGGTTAAGAACAACATTATTTAGCGTTAGTTCCACTTCAAGTGTTGAAAGTGGGCAGGCGGCATCAGTCAGTTTTGCATCAAAATAAATGGAATCGCCCAACTGGATAGTATTCTCCTGTATATTTAGGGACTCAATGACCGGAATAGATACCGTCGAATTATTCTCATCTTCGCTACAGGATACAATTATCCCTGCAAGAATAACCATTATAAATAGTTTTAATATTTTCATATGTATTTTTAATTAAATTTGGTCATAAATAATTAATAACCTTCATTTTGTGTCAGATTAGGATTAGAATCTTTTTCCGATTGAGGAATAGGCCATAATTTATGGAATTCCTGTAAGTCAGGAAAAAGCAATTGTCCGTTTTTATCTCTATGCTGGCGCATAACTTCTACCATACGGTCGTTACGCAGCAAATCATACCAGCGTTGTCCTTCCAATACCAACTCCAGTTGCCGTTCCCGCTCAACTGCAAGACGAGCTTCGCTTTGAGGCAAACTTTCGGATAAGTTTTGCAAGCCTGCACGACTGCGAATTTCATTCACAATTGCGATTGCCTCGCCGGATTTATTCAACTCAACCAGCGCTTCGGCTTTCAGGAGGAGAATATCGGCAAAACGCATCAATATTATATTTGAATCTTTTTTGCGGATTTTGTTCGCAATCGGATAATGGTTAGACGGATAATAGGTATCATATGGAACTTCCTTGTATACGACGGTTGAAGCAAAACGCTTATCTTCAGCGCTAAATTTTGCTATCAATTCATGAGTCGGCGTACAATAACGCCGCCATGTAATAGACCCGTCTTCTTCACTGAACAATACCCAAAACGCCCAGTTGGTTGAAGTCGCATCGTAATATACTTCAAAGATACTTTCTGTTGTATATTTATTTGCGGGATTCCATAAGTCATCAAAGTTGGCGATTAATCTATACCCGTCATTTATTACCCGGTCGCACAATTCCACAACTTTACTGTAATTACGGGAGGACTTTTCTCCGCGAGTAGCGTAAACTTTTGCCAGTAATCCGTTAGCAGCGCCTTTTGTAGCTTTGAATGCTCCCTGCGCTTTGCTCTCAAGATCAGGAATGGCTTCTTCCAGATCTTTTATGATTTGTGCGTAAACTTCATCGACAGAATTGCGTTCAGGGTATAGCTTAGGATATATTTCATCCAGATTTTCCGCTGTAATGGGAGGAATAAGATCTATCATTAACGGAGCAGCACCCCATATCCTTACGATGTCGAAATATGCCCATGCCCGAATAAACTTGGCTTCAGCCATAATTCTCTTACGGGCTGCATCATCAATACCGGTTTTCATTAGGCGGGTATTTTCGATAACATTCGTTGCCGCACCACCCATTCCGTAATATTGAGACCACATCAATCTTACTTTTGAGTTCATCGACGTTAGCTTAAAAACATCTTCAGCTTCTTCGTTAACGCCATCACCTCCGACATAGCAGTTATCGGATTGAGTGTCGCCGTAAGCATAGTTTTCAAACTGGAAAATATCCTGTTTAAACTTGTTATAGGCTCCTTTCAATTCTGCTTCAGCATCCGTCTCTGAAGCATATCGCGATTCTAAATCGGAAATTGTCTGCGGATCTCCCGTAAAACTGGACAATGGTTTATTGTCGAGGAAATCATCACATGAATACAGGAAAAACAGACCGGAGACAACTGTCAATAATTTTATATGTATTTTCATTGTTTTGTATTTTTAGAATTCTACATTAACACCAAATATTACAGACTTTGATTGGGGGTATGTGCCGTAATCGACACCCAATGCAACAGAGCTTGATCCATAGGCATTCACTTCGGGATCATATCCACTGTATTTTGTCCATGTCCAGAGGTTTTGCATAGTTATATAAGGTTGTATTTTACCGATGCCGGCTTTTCTCAGGAATGTGGAGTTTTGTCCAAAATCGTAAGATAAGGTAAGCGATTTCAAACGCAGGTATGAGCCATCTTCCACAAACCGGGAAGAATTGTTGATATTCTCCGCATTTCCCGGACGGGGAATATCAGTTTCCATACCCGGACGTTTCCATCTTCTTAATACATCGGTAGATTGATTGCGGAAATCGGTCATTCCGGTCATATCAATCTTCGAGGCATTGAATATGTCATTTCCGTACAAACCTTGGAAGAACACCGACAAATTGAAGTTTGCATAAGAAAGCGTATTTGTCATGCCAAAGAAACATAAAGGCTGGGCATTGCCTATTTTTGTACGGTCTTCCGGGTCGATAATACCGTTTTTGTTTCGGTCTTCATAAATAATATTGCCTGTTTCGGGATCAACACCTTGAGAAACATATCCGTAAAAAGTTCCCAACGAATAGCCCTCCCGCAAAATAATGGCAGATTGTCCGGTAGTATACATTCCGGCATAATAATATACTTTATTCAGACCAAGTTTGGTTACTTCATTCTTGTTGAATGAGATATTAAAATCCGTATTCCATTTAAGTTTTCTGGTATCAATATTCCTTGAAGAGACGGCAAATTCAAGCCCTTTGTTTTTCATCTCCGCATCATTGCGGGTAATACCTCCGGGAATATTTGCATAGCTGGGCAGGGAAACATTCATCAGCATATCGGTGGTATATTTATAGTAAGCATCAATCGTAAATATGAGCCTTGAACGGAACATGCTTAAATCAATACCGACATTGGTTTGGGTCGTCTTCTCCCATGTAAGTTCGCGATTACCAGGTGTAGACATCGAAAGCGACATGCCCGGCAGTGAGTTTTCGGTAGTGGGAGACACTTTGTTGGCGGAAAATTGCGCTCTCCACGAATAGTTTCCGATTCCACCCTGATTACCGTTTAGCCCCCATCCTGCCCGCAGTTTCAAATCGGAAATAACATCCGAAGTTTTTTCCATAAACGATTCACCTGAAATGCGCCATCCGGCAGAGACGGACGGAAAAATACCCCACCTTTTTCCTGGTGAGAATCTTGAAGAGCCGTCCGCACGCACATTGGCGCTTATTAGGTATTTACTTTCATAATCATAAGCCACACGCGTAAGGAATGAAGCTAAAGACCACATAGACGCCGAACTCGTAGTAGAGTTCTTATCAATAATATTAGCGGCAGTCAGGGTACGGATATCATAAGTATCCAGCAGGTCGTAGCCACCCAAATCTGCACTTTCGCCCTTGGCGCGTTGAAGCGTAGCACCACCCAAAATTGACAGGTTATGTTTGTCTTTAAACTTGTTTTCATAAGTTACCAAATTTTCCCATAACCATTCGAAATCCTTGCTCCATCCTTCATCAATACGTCCTTTGGTAGAACGCCCGTCCGAACTGGATACAGGGTCTAAATAATAGTGTGCCAACGAATTGACTTCGTTAATACCGAAGCTCGCCTTGTAATGCAGGTTTCTAGCAAGGGAAAAATCCAGATACATGGAGCCTACAAACCGACTGTTACCGGAGGTTCTATCGGCGGCATTGGCTGCAAAAGGGTTAAGGATACGTGCGCCATAGGCAAACTCATCGTATAGGTTGGGATTGTCGGGATCCCATTTTTGCATATAGGGAGGCGTATTGATAACTGAAAGAATTGAACCTGCCCGCATTGAACTCCTGTTTTCATAAACGGAACGTCCTGATGCTTTTGAATATGCGAGAGTTACTCCCATTTTCAACCAGTCGGTTTGCTGGTTTTCTATATTTGTCCTGAAATTATAACGGTTAAAATAGGCTTTTTCCACGATACCTTTTTCATCCAAATAACCTGCTGAAATGAAATATTTTATTTTGTCAGTACCACTGGACAAGGACAACTGGTAATTTTGATTGACTCCTGTTCCATAGAAAGCATCCGTCCAGTCAGTATAACGGGTTTCTTCGTCCGAAATCGTAATCGGTGCGTTGATGTATTTATTCAAGTCCTTTATAAAGTCTTTGTACTGCTCTGTATTCAAGGCGTTTATTTTTTTACCAAGTTTTGAAAAACCTACATAACTACTGAAATTGACCGTACGGGAACCTGCTTTCCCTTTTTTTGTCGTAATCAACACAACTCCATTAGCAGCCCGCGCTCCATAAATTGCGGCAGATGAAGCGTCTTTCAATATTTGCATACTTTCTATGTCATTTGCACTCAGATTCGAAATACCGTCCATTGGATATCCGTCGACCACGTAAAGGGGCTCGTTACTCGCACTAATGGATGTAGCACCTCTGACACGGATGGACAAACCGGAACCAGGATGTCCCGAAGGTTGAATTACTTGTACACCGGCGGCTTTACCTTGTATTGCCTGAGCTGCTGAAATAATGGGACGTTCATTGAGGTCTTCGGTAGAAACAATAGCCACGGCTGTGGTTAAGTCTTTTTTCTTCACCGTATTATATCCGATTACTACAACCTCTTCCAGCATTTTATTATTCTCTTTCAGATTTACTTGTATATACGTATTCTTTCCAACAGTAATCCGCTGGGAATTATACCCCACATAAGAAATTACAAGAACAGATTTTTCATCTTTCACATGAATAGTAAAAGCCCCGTTAACGTCAGTCATCGTTCCGTTTGCAGATCCTTCTACAACGACACTAACTCCAACCAGCGGATCACCTATATCATCCACAACCTTGCCTTGTATTACTTTCTTATGCCCCTCTTGCTCTAAACCTGAGGTTTTTGGAATAAGGAGTATAATATTATTATCCTGCTTCTGATAGCTTATTTCAGTGCCTGATAATAATTGCCTAAGGGCGGAATCGATGCTGGCATCCGCAACTTTCAATGATACGGTTTTATCCAGACCGTCCATGTCATTATTGTAAAAAAATTTAAACGGGCCTTTACTTTCGATTTCTTTCAGGGCATCTTTCAGTGGCCTGTTTTTAATATCAACAGTAATCTGTGAAAATAAACTGCATGATAAGAATAACATAAATAAAACATGCAAGACACGCTTGCAATCAAATGGAACCTTAATTTTCATCATATTGTTTCTTTTATTTGTTAACAATTCATTAGAACTATCTAATCATATTATATACGGTTACTACCGGCCGATTCGCTATCCGGCCAGTGGAATTAATTATTTTTAACAAACAAAGCATAAAAAAACGGCAGTCATGTATGCTGCCGTTCAAACTACTTATGACCTTATGTTAATTATCTTTATATAAATAGACAACGCCGTTTTTCAGCCTGTAGTCAATTAAAGACGTTAGTTTTATCGCATCCAGCACGCTTTTTATATCCGTGTTATCCAGGGTTCCTGTAAATTGCCGGCTTTTCAATTGCGGATCCTCAAATACGATATCTATATTATGCATCCGCGAAATCGTTTTCACGATGTTTTCCAATGATTCGTTTTCAAAGCGGAGACGGTTCTGCTTCCAGTCAGTGTAGTCCCCGGCATTGACTTTTTCAAGGGTTGTCGTTTGCGTCGCTTTATTGTATAGTATACGGTCGTTAGGTGCCATTTCTATTTTTTCCTTCGGAGTTGTCAATTGTATTTTACCCGAGTTTAAGACTATCGAAATATTTTCCTCATTTTCATAAGCCTTTATACCGAAACTTGTTCCCAAAACTGTAACTTTTATATCTTCACATTCCACGATAAAGGGTTTTCCCTGATTATGCCTTATATCAAAGTAAGCTTCCCCTTCCAATTTAATGTACCTGTCTTTCAGGTTATAATCATTATAATACATGATTCTCGATCCTGAATTTAATGCGACCGTACTGCCTTCCGGCAATGTCAGGCCTGCTTTTTCTCCTTTGTCTGCAATCACTTCATACGATTCCGTTTTCAGGGGATTCAAATATAAATATATACTGAATATTACAACTACAGGCAACAGGATTGCTGCAATATTGGATACCCGCCTCAGATAACGCTTGATGTTCTTCTTTTTTCTACCGGCAATATGATAATTCGTCCGGGAACGTATATTTTCCAACATCTTTGTTTTTATGTCCGGTGCAACAGTTCCGAAAGAACCCGTTACACGCACTTCCAACCATTTGTTTAAATCCGGATCGTTTTCCAGAAACGATTTTAATTGCACAACCTCTTCAGGCGAAGCCTCACCCGATATATACAGTTCAAACAGATGCAAACAGATTTCTTTATTCATTTATTCTTTATTTTTTGCAGCACATATCCGTTTGGGCTGCATGTTCTATATGTGTTATACGGGAAACAGGGAACAATTCACTATCCCGTTCAATTTAATTAACAAATATATGTATTAACCATATAAATACCATACATTCATAATATTTTGACAAGTGCTCCCTCATAAAGGATACAGCCTTGGATAACTGAGTTTGGACGGTACTCTCCGAAATCCGGAGCCGTTCTGCGATTTCCTTGTTCGACAGCATCTCTTTTCTGCTCAGGATAAATACTTGTTTCCGTCCCGGAGGCAGCTTATCTATTAAACAATCGATATATTCTTCCAGTAAATTCCTGTCCGTTTCTTTTTCCGTAGTGTTATCCGAAACGGAACAGTATTTCAGGATATACTCCCTGTAAATATATTCTATAGTCCGGTGTTCATACTCATCTATCAGCTTATTCCTGGCAATGGTGCACAGGTAGGAAATAAAAGATTTATCCGGATTCAGACATGCATGCATTTCCCAAACCCGGACAAAGGTATTCTGAACGATCTCTTCTGCCCGGTATGTATCTCCGGAAGATAGTTTTAGTACAAAATTATACAACTTCTCCGCATATTTATGGAACAATTTTTCAAAGGCTTCGGGAGAACCTTCCCGAAGCCTTGATAAGATATCCCTTTCTGTTTCCGGCTGACAGTTCATCATATAAATAATTCAACTTTCGAAGTTATCTAACTTGCTGATCTATAATAAAAAAGTAGCATTTTATTTGTATAAGTCACTGATTTTTAGTAACTTTGTATTGCAAAAAATAAATACAAAAAGTAAATTGTATTTCGGTTTTTCGTCCAAATCAAGAAATTCCAAAACGTATGGATTTCGGATAATTTCCGCATTGGTTTCCGGTTTGAGGTTTTTGATTTTGGCAATGATAGCCTCCTTGTTGGTGGACATGACTGTGCGGAAAGCAAGCGATGTATCAATGGCGCGTCTTAACTCCCGAATGTTCCAGTTGTTTTTAATTGCTTCGACTTCATAGAACAACCTTTGCAAATCATCGTCCACACGGATTAATTCAATAAAATGCGAGAATGTCAGTCTGGTCAGCAACAATTCAGGCTGCAAAATCAT
>JAIRPX010000214.1 GCA_031256775.1 Dysgonamonadaceae bacterium | reverse complement strand
TGTTGAAGGACGACAACTCCGATTCGGAATCGCAATCGACAATTCGCCGATGAAAACAATATCCTGCCAAACCGAAGGCCGGAGTGAAGAATGGAAAGAAAATGTACTGCGTAATCAAGTCGTTCGCAAGGTAGTGTTGCCGGTAAGCAAATCAGTCGAGCGACATTCATTAATATTAACGGCTGTCGATGCGGGAGTGGTCATTGACCAAGTTTTGGTTTATTCGATTGGCAATGTAAAAGAATAATTTTTTACATAAGCTTACAACCGAGAAGTTTTTTTTGTAATTTTGCCGCCGGATTCGGGTCATACAGCCCAACGATTTTATGCAAAAAAATGAACAGAAGAAGTATCAAATTTCCAATGAAGAAAATCCCCGAAACGGCAAAATTTATTTGCTCGTTACTCTCTCGGCAATGACGGCTTTCGCGCCGCTGGTCACAGATATGTATCTGCCTGCATTGCCTGCACTTTCCGGCTTTTTCCACACTTCTGCCTCCATGGTGCAAATGACGATTTCGACCAGCATGCTCGGAATTGCCGTCGGACAGTTGTTTTTCGGCCCCATCAGCGACAAGCTGGGACGGCGGCGACCTCTTTTCGCCTCGTTTATATTGTATTTGTTGGCTACAATTGGCTGCATTTTTTCGTCCAATGTGCCGACATTTATTGCATTCCGGCTTTTGCAAGGTTTGGGTGCAGCAGGCAGTATTGTTTTGGCGCGTTCTATTGCAGCCGACCGGTTTTCAGGAAAAGAATTGCTGAAATTTCTTGCGCTTATTGCAGCCGTTCAAGGCATTGCACCGATTGCCGCGCCAGTGGCGGGCGGAGCTTTGTTGCTCGTAACCGACTGGAAAGGCATCTTTGTGACACTCGGCTTACTGGGACTTTCGGTAATGATTGTCAGTTTTTACCTGAAAGAATCGCTACCGCACCACAAGCGCGTAAAAGTGCCGGTCATTTCTACCGTTAAATTTTTCGTGCCTGTTTTAAAAAACAGATTATTAATGCTTTACATTGTGCTACTGTCGTTTTCAATGGCAGTAATGTTTGCCTATATTGCTTCGTCGCCGTTTATCTTTCAGGAACATTACGGTATATCGCCATTGGCTTACAGCTCCATTTTTGCTATTAACGCCATAGCTCTGACAATTGGCAATCTGCTTTCCGCCAGACTTAAAAATCCACATAAAACACTAAAATACAGTGTAATAGGACTTTTAATCTTTTCGATAATCACAAGTATAACGCTTGTGCTGAACGCCGAAATCTATATTTGCTGCGTTTCGTTATTTTTTTCGTTGCTGTTTACGGGGGCTACTTTTCCCATTGCCACAAATTTGGCATTAGATTTGGAGCAGAAATTCAGAGGCACGGCATCGGCAGTTTTGGGTACAACAACTTTTCTGATCGGGGGAATCGTTATGCCCTTGTCGGGTATCGGCAATATTTTGATATCTACTGCCGCTGTAATGACGCTCTGTGCAGCATTGACTGTGGTAATATTTCTAATTATAAATAAGTTAAATACTAAAAAGCTGATTATTGAAAAATAAAATTGACTGTTAGTGAGTTACGCAGTAGCTGACAAAGACCGAACAATTTTTCAAACTACAATATATTTTCTGAAAAAAATGAACTGTTTTTGAAAATAACATACTAAACAAGTATTTGTACGACAGCCAAGAAAAGTTTCGAGCGTTTCCTTTGTGGACAGGATATTTTGCTCGACAATATTGATAACGATTTAATGCGAAATCTGGACTTGTCCGCTCACAGTGAATTGGCATTAGCACGCGATTTGTTTCTATTCAGTTTTTATATGCGGGGAATGTCGTTTGTAGATATGGCGAATTTGCGGAAAGGCAATGTAAAAAACGGCTATATCGTCTATGCCAGAAGTAAAACCAAACAAACGCTGACCGTTAAAATAGAAGATTGTATGCAGAAAATCATAACGAGCTATGAACAGCAAACGATTGACGATTATCTGCTGCCCATTTATACGGCGCAAAACCGCGAGAATACCAGCCAACTGCGCAACCACAACAAACGCCTGAAACGCATTTCGGAAATGCTGAAATTAGAAAAACCGTTGAGTTCGTATGTTTCCCGCCACACTTGGGCGACATTGGCATTGCGCAAAGGCGTTCCTGAGGAAGTTATCAGCGAAAGTATGGGACACGAAAACGAGACCACTACTCGCATTTATCTTGCCTCGTTAGGGCAATCCGTTGTAGATAAGGCAAATGCAGAGATTATCAAGTTGAAATAGCAGTTCCGATTATTATGAATAGGTGGTATTGTATGAAAAATAAACCACCCAAAGTTACAAAATCTTTATTAATCATAATAAATAAAAGTAAAAAAATTACGCTACAATAAGGAAAATACGTATAAGTAATTAATATTATGTGTGTTTAATACTAAATTTAATTATTTTCTCATTTTGGATTCTTTGTTATAAAACTATCCGATTGAAATACAATGTGATATTTTATGTCTAAAAAATGGTGCAAAGTGTTTTGTTTTACAATTTGTTTAATCCTTTGTTTAACTCAAAGTTATCAACTA
>JAIRPX010000185.1 GCA_031256775.1 Dysgonamonadaceae bacterium | reverse complement strand
AATGACGTTGCACAAAACCATGCCGTGCAGAGTATAGTTTTCAGTTTTTTACTTGATCATCTGCAAAACCCTGTGTTTTGCGAGAAGGCGCGTAGCGCCAGTATCTTTGTAGCCGTGTGCGTAAGCGCACGGTAAAGGATGGGAATATAAACAGAGCAGCGAAAATAGTTATCAGTTATTAGTTATCAGTTATCAGTTTTTTAGTACTGGATTGCTTCAGGCTTCGCCTTCGCAATGACGTTGCACAAAACCATGCCGTGCAGAGTATAATTTGCTGTTAAAAAATATGTCGCAGCTACGCTGCTCAGGGAAAAGTCTGTGTTTTCCAACCATGCGCTTACGCACACGGCTACAAAGATGTTGCAGCTACGCTGCTTTTGTTCAGCACGATTTAAAAGAATTTGCAGAGTAGCTGTTTTACGAAGTAAAGCGAGAAAAGTTTTTTAAACGAGACACGTGGCGCAAAGCATGAAAGCGCGGCTTATAAAGCCGCGTCAGCAGGAAAGCCATCGACACAGGGTTTTGCGGGTAAGCCCTTTTAGCACGGTACGACCCGAAAAAATAAAATTTAAACGTATGGATAACCTGCGTATAATTTCTGAACGGGATATATCATTTTTTATTGATATGAAAATCCTGTCTCAGCATATATACCGCTAAAAAAATCACATAAGCCAAACACAATCCCAATAATGCCAGTCCTTCCATAACGCCGAATTTGTCAATCAACACACCCACAAACGGAGGAATGACAGCGCCACCACAGACACTCATAATCATCAATCCCGACAATTCATTTGCCCGTTGGGGCATGTACTGCAATCCTGCGGAAAAAATCAAAGGAAAAATAGCTGCCGAGAATAATCCTATCAGAAAAATGATCGCTTGTCCACCCTGAAAATTCATCGTTAAATAGAGCGCTACAAAAGCAAATATCGACAAAACAGCGCAGAAAAGTAACATTTTATTTCCCTGTACCTTATTCAGAATCAGCGCACTCAAAAAACGACCCGCCATCAATCCTGCAAAATAAACACTGATGCCAATGCCTGCTTCTTCCTGAGAAACGGCAAAAGAAGTTCGCAGATAATTGATGATATTCGTATTCATACCTACATCAAAACCAACCATCAGAAAAGTACCGGTCGTCAGCAATGCTACTCTTTTATTGCATAATAACCTCAACGTACTCCTGACAGTGGCTCTTCCTATAGCTTCCTTTTCTTCTATCCGCGTGTGATACAAGCATAAAATAGAAATAATACAAATAGTCAGGTATACCCAATACACAATAGTCCATTTACCGAAGTTAACAGCGCAAAACATAGCAATCACAGGACCTAATATGCCGGCAATCGCCTTGACAAATTGCGAAAACGTCAAATTTCTTGATAATTTATCGGGAGAAGAAACATCTTGCATCAAGGGAGATGCGGATACTTGCACGATAGTATTTCCAATACCCAGTAAAACAAATGAAACCAGCATACTGTAATAATTATAAAAAATCACCGGCGCCAACATACCCGCAGCGGTAAATAAGATACCCAGATTAACAGTTAATTTTTTTCCTTTCTTATCCTGAAAAACGCCGATGGGGATGGATAACAAGGCAAACCACACAAAAATCATCATAGTTAATATTTGTGTAACCGTATTACTCAAATCAAAATCCATTTTTACATAATTAGTGGCTACGCCTGCAATATCAACGAACCCCATCACATAAAATGCCATAAATACAGGCAAAGTTTTTACTAAAGAATGTTGCTTCATATATCTGTTTTTTTTAATTTATACCTTAAATCTGTAAGCTATTTTCTTACAGGATAAAATTAAGTATCTGCAGCTTCCTCAAACATTCGGATCGCTTTCCACAAAACACCTGCCGAACCTTTGAAATTTCCAGAGTTTGGTTTTCCGTCCGGCGTCCACCATTCAAAGAAACCGTCATGTTTGATCACACGATCTAACATTGGCGACACAGCCTCATAAGCTTCATCATAAAAACCGTTTCGGATCAATTGCATTACGGTGCGCCCGCCGAACCAAGTCCAATCGCCACCGTTTTGATAACAATACTGAATCATCCCTGTATTTTTAAACAAACCGTCGGGATAAGGCGGATACATCGTAAGACCTATTGATTGCACATTCGCCGCCTTTACATTCTCCTTCATCTTATTATATGAAATCAAAACCTCGTCGCGAGTCAAAAAGTCGGCTTCCATTGCAATAGTCGTTCCGCCGTGATAATAAATGGAATTTTCGTCGAAATCGTCGGGAAAAGGAGAGCCGTCCAAATAAATATGAGGAATAAACTTTTTATTCTTATTATCCCATAAATGCGTTCTTACATTCTTTTTGATTTCTTTTCCAATATTTTTCCAGTATTTTTTGTCGGCATTTTCCGACATTTCCAGATAATCGTTAATCGCAATCACAAACATGGCATTATCATATACATCGATGCATAAGTGAGAAGTACTGTCTAATGCCACGCCCCATTCATGTTCGGGTTGAACATCGCCCCAATCGGCAGTTGTCGCGCCCCATAACAGTCCGTATTTTTTGCTGTATCTTTCGTTTAAAAGGAAATTCAACGCATCTTCCATCCTTTTCTCCACCATTCGCCCGCCGATAACCTCTTTTAAAATCGATTTATCTCCAGTTGCTCGAATATATTTGGCAACAGACTGAATAAGCGAAGACTCCTGATCTGTTTCAACCGTATTTTTATGAGCGGCAAATCCAGGAGCTAAATCACTGTATATGAAATTATACGGAATATGCGCTTCAGATATTTTTACGTAACCGTCGACAATATTTCCGTCATTACCTTGAAATTTAAAAAAAGTCAACAATGACTCTTTAATTTCAGAAATGTCTCCGACTTTACAACCCAATTCAATAAACGTGTTCAAATCTCGAATCCAAATTTCGTTGTAACTGTCGCCGGCATTCAATCCGTTCGACAATAACGTTTCAGCCATTTCCGATACCGTATTCAATCGGCTGTCTTGACGAATCTTATCGGCTGATTCCTTTGAGATTTTATTGCCCGCCGAGCATGAAAGCCCCGCCATGAGTATCGTTAAAAGAAAAAAAGAACATTTTAGTCTCATAATAATTAAATGTTTCATGTTATCAACCTGTTTTTATTCCGTTCCCCAGTTTTTATTTGGCGTGTCGCCCATTTCCAGGACGAGGCTACCACCTTTCAACAGTTCTGATGCAGGAAAACGAAATGATTTCAGTTCCTTATCATTAAGAATAGCGCTTTGTATATATTTATTTTTTCTTGAAGCGTTTTTTGCTTCAATGATAAATTGTTTTCCCCGTCCGTATTTATTTCCCAAGTCAATCACTGTTTTTTCAAACAGTGGACTGGCAATTTCATACGTGGGTGAGACGCTGCAACCGCCGTCTGTTTGAAACAGCCCTATTGCCGCCATGACAAACCATG
Organism: Dysgonamonadaceae bacterium; assembly: GCA_031256775.1. Classification (GTDB taxonomy): domain Bacteria; phylum Bacteroidota; class Bacteroidia; order Bacteroidales; family Azobacteroidaceae; genus Azobacteroides. The sequence goes on along the minus strand of JAIRPX010000185.1, from coordinate 6,500 downwards.
CGCTCATTTGCCCCTGATCTTCGTCGCCCAAATAAGCATTTGCAATTCCATAGCCGTAATAATTATCAATTATAGAACGTGTCCATCGTTGTGTGAGCCATGACGCCCCCGCCCAGTTGAAGAGGAAAGCGAAGTGCATAGACTGCTGGTTGCCCTGCACAACGGGATAATCCCAATACTGGTCGTTAGGCGCATTGTAGCGCCATGCTTCACTGGCTGTAAAACCCCAATTCAAGCGATCAATAAAATTCTTTGCACCCTGTATTTGGATAATAGCCGGAACATTTTGAGGCACAAAATAACTTAATTGCCAAGCATTTCCTTCTACATATTGTTCGTTTGCACCCGAATGAAAAGGATCAAAAGGCTCTACGAATTTTCCATTACTTTCACGTAAATGAGCATAGCCGTTTTCGGGATTAATTGCGTTTCGCCACCATTCTCCCCTATCGCTGAATATTTTATAATCTTTTTCTTTACCCAATGCTTTAGCGAACTGCGAAACAGTCCAGTCGTCATAGGAATATTCCAATGTATTGGAAAAACGTCCCAAATCGGAAGGCACATATCCGTAATTCATGTAAGAAACTATATCGCGATTGCCTGCAAAACCACCCGCTACGGAGGTTGCAGGCGTAGTTTGCATTTTCTTAACAGCTTCAAAAGCTTTGCCGGCGTCGAAATCGCGAATACCCATTTGGTAAGCGCCAACAATTAAGGGAATTTCATGTTCGGCAACCATTACGGGAATATATTTCATTCCTGCCGGTCCTTTTGCCAGCCATCCGTTGGCGTCGTACATGGCTAACTGCGAATGTACCCATTTCGACGACCATTCGGGAGTAATTAGATTCCAAAACTGGTTTAGATTCCAAAAAGTGTTCCAAAAAGCGTCGCATCCCAAAGCCAGATGTTCGGGACTGGAAAATTTATGTACGGTTTTATCTGCCGCCCTCCATTCGCCGTTGACGTCGCTCCACGTATTTCGGCTCAAGGCGCGATACATATTGGTATAAAACCTGACTTTTTCCAAGCGGTTGTCAGTTGATATTTGTACTCTTGAAAACAATTCGTTCCAGACGGCTTTTTGATTTTCAACCACCGCCTCGTAATTCCATCCGAATGGCAACGTAATTTCTTTTTCTAAATTTTCTGCGGCATTCGCCACGCTGACAAGCGATATGCCGTTACGGCACTGCACCACGTTTTTCTTCCCTGTATCAAATTCCACATACACGCCTGCTTCATTCAAATTTTCACCGGTAATTTTTTCCGCAATCTGAACGTCATTATTTTTCCAAGTTCCCATTGATATTATAGGGCTATCAAATTCTATGACAAAATGAACAGTATATTCCTGGTCTGCGTCATCGCTCCATACGGTGGGACGCGGTGAAATTTGATGACTTTTTCCTTCAATCCTGTAATCATTTGCCTTTACAACGTCTACGTCAAGCAGTTTATAATCATATTCAGCCTGTACGTGCAAATCAATCATAATGCGACCTCCTTTGTTGCGGGGAAAAGTATATCGCTGGAAACTGCAACGTGTTGTAGCCGTGAGTTCCGCCCAAATATCCGTATCGGTTAAATGTACCCGATAGTAGCCCAGAGGCGCGGTTTCTGTCTGTTTGTCGATTCGGGAACGATAGCCAGAATCGGGGTCAAACTCGTCGCCGACGTGGGTCTGTAATTTTCCATTTGTTGGCATCATTCCCAGTCCGCCCATTGTCCATTCGTGAATATGACTGAAGCAACCTACCGTTTCAAACGAAGGCTGATACCCTGCCTGCCAGCCTCCGTTTTGATTGTCGGGACTGATTTTCACCATGCTGAAAGGCATCCATGGACCCGGCGCTATCATCCAGCGCGAATGTGCCGTACCCATTTTTGTATCTACATAATCTGCCAAAGTCTGTCGTGGCTTAGGCGCGCGCATCACCTCGCCCTGCTCAACAACAAGTCCGTCGACCATAATAACATAATGGCTCTTTTTTGTTTTCACCACCGACGGCATCAATGCCTCGAACTGATAGCGTGCAGTGTCCAGAACGCTGTTAAAGATATTTTTTCCGTCTAATTGAACTGCCAGTTGTGGATTTCCGCTCAAATGCTCGACGTCTATTAAAAGCGGTTGAAAACGTTTTCCGCTGCTCTCAATTTCATAGTTGGCGGCTTTTGTATCGCGGATAAACGCTTTTTCATTTTTCTGTAATTCGACCGTTTTATCCGTTTCCATGCGGATAGCGTCAAAAACGACCCACGAGCCTTCCAATACTGTCAGGCAAATCCTGTTCCCGCCTTTTCGCATAACATCGGGCGCAATGGCGATTTCCACTTTCTGATGTTCCGAAACAGCGTCCGTTCTTATAAGCGACGAGTCGGACGAACCTTTCAGGACATACTTTTGTACCTGCTTATCATTGATGCTTACTTTCATGACGGAACGTCGCGGGTTCACGTCCACGAAATCAATAACTAACCGGCAATCGGCATGTTTATCTATTTCGGCAATTCCAAAAAGAATGTTGATTTCATGTGTCCGCCAGCCTGACGTAGACCATGTGCCGCCCCACGTGTCGTCGGGACCAGGAAGCGTATAAGGAAAATCGCTTTGCGCCGAAGACTTTCCAATGAGGAAATACCGGTCTTCGTAGCCAAAATCTTTTTCCAGAAACTTTTTATACCCGTCGGGACCCAGCGCCAAATCGGCAGACGAATAATCGGCTTTCCCTATTTCCCACACAATGTTGCTTTTAGAAAAGACCGACAAACAGTAAAACATGAAACAAAAAATAAAAGCATTTCGTAACATAAATATTTTTTTAGATGATTATTTTCTCTTTTAGATGATTATTTTCTCGCAAACAAAACCGTCTGACGCCAATTCTACATACAGCAGATACCCCCCCCGACAGGGAAGCGGGCGCCGTCAGTTCCCTGCATTGATTGAATGTTTTCTTTGTGGTACTCATTTATATTTTATTTATTATATTAATATTTTGCAATTCATCTGTTTTTTGGGAATTAATGTTTCACGAAAGCCTTCACCATTATCGCTTTCCCGTCGCCTTCGTTACGGATAACGTAACTTTTTGCAGCAGCCGGAATCACAAAAGTTTCCGCATAATTGAAGCGTTGCTTTCTTCCCTCCGCCGTTTCCACCGTCACAGAACGCCCTTCCACCAGCATCCAGACATGACATTTGTTATTACTGTTGATCTGTATTTCCCTGCTGAAAGTATAACGATGCACATCGTAAAACTGCGCAGGATGCGTGTGCAAATGTTCAACCGTAGCGTCGCCATTTTGATCAATAACCGTCGGACGGCATATATGCTCGTCAATCACTTTTTGCCCTTGTCGTTCAAAATACAGGTTTTTCATTCCGTGTTCAATATTAATGGGGCGAGGGCGACCGTCCAAATCCAGCCGCATCCAGTCATACATTTTAAACGTGAAAATATAAGGGGCGCTACTGATTTCCAGCACAAGGTTGTCTTTACCAGAAGCATGAACCGTGCCGTTTGGAATCAAAAACAAATCGTGTTTTTTTGCCGGATGTTTTTGAACATATTTTTCAATATCAACAGGCGAAGCCGTTTTTTCGCTTTTAATCAGTTCTAAATGAAACATTTCAGAATCAATTCCTTCCTGAAATCCCAAATAAACCACCGGTTCGTTCTGACAGTCAAGAATATAATATGTTTCGTCCTGAGTAAATGGCATCCCAAACTGTTCTTTTATGTATTCCGGTCGCGGATGACATTGTACAGACAAATTACCGCCATCAAATGTGTCTAAAAAATCGAAACGAATGGGAAAATCATATTTAAAACGTTCAGCGCAATCGCCCAATACTTCCCTATAATTATTGAACATCAGGAAATCGAACGAAACTTCCAACCGGTAACCGTCGCTTTCAAACATCAGACCGTTTTCCGCTACCATCAGTTCAAACGACCATGCCAGATTGTTCACTTCTTTATTCAAGCCTTCGATACGGTTGCGCATCCATGTTCCGCCCCAAGATCCCGGTTCAAACCATGGACGAACGCGGAAGAAATTGCGGCTCATTTCCGACAAGCCTTCCCGCAAATCAGCGCCGCGCATCGATAGCAACCTGCATGGACGCTGGGCGTCTATAATCCATTCAATATCAGGCAATAAATTGGCTTTGTGTTTATTAAGGACTACCCAGTCCACAAAAAACGCGCGTTTGTACATAACGCGAGAATCATACGTTGTATCCGCACCCAAATTCAATGCGCTGCCCGCCCTCATGCGAAACTGCAATTCATTCTTAGGCAAGTCGGCATAAATCAGTGGCGCATTCCAACCGGCTAATGCCGCTCCGCAACCTACTAATATATTAATGTCTGCATCCTCGTCAGGCTGTATTTTTTTCAATTTATCCGCATCAAAAAAATCTATCAGGCTCTTGTCTGTAATTTTTCCGAAAATCGAATTTTCTTCACCCATATATGGGCGTATTATTTCTTCAATTTTTTCGGATGAATGGAGAGCGGTTTCAATATGGCGCCAGCGGATTTTTTTGCCGGTCTTATTCAGTTCATCTGCCAACTGTGCAACAAGCTGTTTCATACAAACGCCTTCGTAACAGTCTATAACAACGCTTTTTTGTTCAGCAATCCATTGCGACAGTTCAGAAACGCCAGATTCGATTTTACCGAAGCCCAACGGAAATACCGGATAAATATCGTACTGTCCGGGAAGCGTGGGTTGCGCTTTTTCCGGAGCGAGGAATTGGTCAGTTTTCCGTTCCAATTCAGAAAGTTGAAATGCTTTCAACTGCATTGCAGCGCCAATAATCGGCGCTTTTTCCCACAATTCACAAGTTTTGACGCGAATACTTATCAAACCACGACGATTCAGATTTTCAATTAATTGCGGCAAAAACAAACCGGAAACACGGGCTATATTTCCTCCAATAACGAATGTATCCGCTTGAAAATCATTCAAAAAAGGGGAAATAAATTCTGCCAGATTTTTGGCAAATTCGTCAAATAATGCAATCGCTTTTTCGTTGCCTGCCAACGCTTTTTCTGCAATAGGCTTGGCTTCCGACACTTTCTCGCCGGTTAATTCTTCCCAACGCCAAACTATCCATCGCGTAGAAAAATAATCGTCGGCAATACTTTTTTTATACCGGATATTGTAAAGATAACCGTTGGGTGGTACGTCTGCGCCGCATGTTTGTACTGTTCCGTTGTTCAGAAACGTACTTCCGAAACCAGTACCCAATGTTACAACCAGTGTGCGGCTACTTTCCTGCGCAGCGCCGGCATAAAATTCGCCCATAGCAAATCCTGAAGCATCGTTGATAAAAGCCACAGGCAAACTGCGATTTGGAAAAATTTTACGGATTTCTTCGCAAATATTTATTCCGAACAAAGCGTCGTACTTCCGGACGCCTTCTATTGCACAAATACCATCGGCATAATTGAAAGGTCCGGGTATTGCAAATCCAATTCCGGAAATCATGACAGGCTCATTCAAAAGCGTCAAAACAAGCGTTTGCCATGCTTGAAAAATTTCAGAGGCGCTTCCCTGTGCATCAACGGCGATTTTAGAAACCTTATTCCTGTAAATATTGCCGTCACTCGAATTTATCAAAGCGCCGCAAATATGCGTTCCTCCTATGTCAACTCCTGCGAAATATCTTTTCATAAAAATATATTTTCCAAATGTATGAATGTATGAACATATAAAAGTGATACAAAGGAAATTATTATTTTTGATATTTCCAAAAAAAACGATTTTTCTTTCAGCTTTTAGATAAATACTTCCGAAAATGCCATATCTTTGCGTTATCATTCATTATATATATAAAAGATGAAAATAGCATTGGATTATAACAGTCATATACCTTTGTATATACAAATAGAAGAAGGTATAAGGAATATGATTCAGGAGCCTGAATATAAAAAAGAGAAAAAAAAGTTGCCTAACGAAGTGGATTTTTCGCGACAGCTGGGGGTGTCGCGAAATACCATGCGCCAGGCTATTAATAAATTGGTATATGAAGGATTATTGATCAGGAAAAAAGGCGTCGGCACGGTTGTAGCAGATATTGCTATTACCTCCAAAGCGGGCAACTGGATGAGCTTTTCACAGGAAATGAAAACTTTAGGTATAGAAGTTAAAAACTATGAACTGCATATTACTTGGGAAAAGCCGACACAGGATTTGTGCCGTTTTTTTGATATTGACGAGAATACCCAAGTGCTGAAACTTGCACGTTTGCGCGGGAATCCCGATTATCCTTTTGTCTATTTTGTGTCGTATTTCAATCCACGTATCAAGATGACAGGAAATGAAGATTTCTCAAGACCGCTTTACGATATTCTGGAAAATGATTATAACATTATCGTGAAACTGTCGCGCGAAGAGGTCAGTGCAAAGCCTGCAGACGCATCCCTGTCCGAAAAATTAAAAATAAAGGCAGGCGACCCTGTACTGAAGCGCAAACGTTTTGT
>JAIRPX010000165.1 GCA_031256775.1 Dysgonamonadaceae bacterium | reverse complement strand
TATAAATCTCGTCCGTTCTCCAAACGAAAATTTGTAGTACACAAATCGGAATTTGAAAAAATGAATATTACTGATTATTGGAAAATTGTGACTTGAAATGATGCAATGTGGGTTAAATTATACCAGCATAGACGAAGAATTTTTGAAGCGGGCTATGGATTGTGTGCGCGAGCATATTGACGATACGGATTTCAATCAGCAGCAGTTTGCAGATTTATTGCTGGTAAGCAAATCTGCTCTCTACAAAAAACTTAAATCGCTTACTGGTCTCAATACCTCTTCTTTTATCCGTAATATCCGCTTGAAAACAGCTTGTAAAATTATAGAAGAAAAAAAATCCATCCGTATTTCAGAACTGGCTTATGCCGTTGGATTTAACGATCCCAAATATTTCAGTTCCTGTTTCAAAAAAGAATTTGGCATGATTCCGTCCGAATATTCCGATAAAATTTTGCAGGAAACAGAAGACACTATGGAGGATGAACCTAAAACTCAAGATTGAAAAGTGTATTATACTCTGCACAAAGCCATGCCGTGCAGAGTATGAATAAATTTTATTCGTAAAAATTCTCTTTACCGTCATATTTCTGTTTCGCAACTGATTTTTCCTTGCTGTTGTTAAATATCGCCGGTTTAGCTTCTTTTTGTATGACATTCGCCAATTCGTTAGGAGAAACGCTGACCGCTTGCGTCATAAATTCGGAAATATTGTAGGATTTGAAAAAGTTGCCGTAAAAATCTGGGTCTTCCTGTGGCAGTATAAATGGCTTGAAAGCCTGTCCATCCTTGAAATAAGCAATATAAAGGCGGGTATAAGAGCCATCGTCGCGCCGTGAACTGAAAATAATCCACCGTCCGTTGGACGACCACGAGTGATAACTTTCCACATCAGAACTGTTCAATGCAGTCAAAGCCGACAACGCTTTTGTTTCCAAATCCAGCAAGTACAAATCGCTGCTTTTGTGCCAGATATGAAAATTGCCGTAATCGCCAAGTGTGAAAAGCAAATATTTGCCGTCGGGCGATTCGCGCGGGAAAGCAACGCTCTTGCCATATTCCGATGCTTCAAAAAGCGTATCGGCGCTTGAAAACTCGCGTGTAACCGTATTAAACGCTTTCCTGTAAAGATTATACTGGAATTTATCATACTGTAAATAAATGTCTTGACTGTTCCCATTAATGCCGACAGGATATGCGGCGGCTACATAATACAACTTTTTTCCGTCGTTACTCCACGAAGGGAAAGTTTCCAGAAGCGTTGGATCGTCAGCAATCACGCTTATTTCATTTTTGTCGATGTCGTATAATATCAAGTCGGATTTAGAATCCATGACTTCCACTTTCTGATTGTCGTTTGTATGGAAATTTTGTCCGGTATCGTTGGTCGAATAAGCAATCAAGTTTTCTGTCGGATGCCATGACGGATAGACGCCTGCCGAAATAGTATGTTCATTTTTCAGGTTAATTTTTTGAATAACATCTCCTCTTATGATAACTGTTCCTCCCAGATATTGTCTTACATGGAACTGCATATCGCCGGTTTGATTGTATTTTCGGAAACTGTGGCAATTAATACATTGTCCCTGCTCTCCTTTGGCGAGTATCCGATTGCTGAAAATAACATTTTCGTCAAAATTAGTCAGGTTGCGCTGATTGATAGACATGGTTTCGTAAGTGACATACGAAGGCTCAATCAGGCGATAAGCGATGAAATTGTCAATCGCATCAGGTGCAATCTGGTTTTTGAGGGGAAGATATTTCAGCCATTGACTGTTCTTTTTCAGGTAAACATCAATATAAAGGGTATCGCCTTTATTTTCTTCCAAAAGTTTTTTCCATTGTTTTATCGGAAATTGCACTTTTTTCCCTCTTGCAAGCAATTTATTACCTTTGGAAGAATAAACGACAGTCAGATATTCGTCAGCTTCCGACTGAATATTGAAATTGAGCGGTGCGATATTACAGGGGAGAACAATATTGGCATAATCAGGAGTAATGATAATACTATCCTTTTGCATAACTGTATTTTCCGGTATTTTTTCGGAACATGAAAACAAGTACAACAAAAATAGTAAATAGCAATAAACAGAATTTTTCATATCAAAAATTTTTAAGTAAAAGTACTTTTTTATCGAAAAAAGCAGGTAGAAATATCAGTAAAAAACGTCCAAACAAAATTAATTCATATTTTTCCTACCTTTGCGAATATAAATCTTCCATGATAATTTAGGTTTATTCGCAATTTTGCATCCAATTATTCAAATTATATTAGTTGTAATTTAAAAACAATATTCATGAAGAGAAAATTTTTTTATATTTTATGGAGTCTGTTGTCTTTTTTGACAATGAACGTTACGTATGCACAATCAACAGCTCTGAGCGGTATTGTGCTGGACAAGGCTACGAATGAGCCGCTCATAGGCGTTTCAATAGCCGTTAAGGGTATGAAAAGTGGGACTGTAACAGACGTAGATGGGAAATTTTCCCTTATTACATCGGCAGATGTCACTTTGGTAGTCAGTTATATTGGCTATGAAACAGCGGAAATTCCGGTAAACGGACAAAAGCAACTGACCATTTTACTTTCGGAAGACACGAAAGCGCTGGATGAAGTAGTAATCGTAGGCTTCGGCACGCAAAAGAAAGTAAATTTGACGGGCGCTGTGGGCATAGTGAACGCTAAGGAATTAGCCGACCGACCAGTACAAAACTTAGCGCAAGCCCTGCAAGGCTTGGTTACAGGCTTGAACATCACTCAAAACAATGGGACGCTGGACTCTAAACCCAGTATCAATGTGAGAGGAGAAGGAACAATTGGAGATGGTTCCAAATCAGCCCCGCTGGTTTTAATAGACGGCATGGAAGGCGATATTAACGCTATTAACATGCAGGACGTTGACAATATTTCCATATTGAAAGATGCTGCAGCATCTTCTATCTATGGTTCAAGGGCGCCTTTCGGCGTTATTTTGGTAACTACTAAAAAAGGAGTACAAGGGAAAGCTAAATTCAATTACAACAACAGTTTCCGTTGGAATTCCCCGATGGCGCTTCCCCACATGCTGGATTCTTACAGGTTTGCACTCTATTTCAATGATGCCAATATCAATGGAGGCGGCGGAAATTTTTTCCCTGAAGAAACACTGGAAAGAATTTTGGCTTTTCAGCGAGGAGAGCTGAAGGAAACAATTCCTTATCCCACTACTCCGGGCAGCACAACATGGGCAGACGGCGGCGACCCTTATAAATATGGTAATGATAATGTAAACTGGTATGATAAGATTTATCACAGTACTGCTTTTTCGCAAGAGCATAATGTAAGTCTATCCGGAGGTTCGGAAATGATTAATTATTATGTTTCCGGAAATTTTTTAGGGCAAGATGGGTTAATGAAACTCAATCAGGATATTTTTAACCGCTATACAGGAAGCGGAAAAGTAGGTGCAAAATTAAATGATTGGGCTACTTTCAATTATTCTACCCGCTGGATACGCCAGGAATATGAACGACCTGCTGATTTGGGTAATGGGCTGTATCAGAATTTGGCGCGTCAAGGATGGCCAAATCTACCGTATTTAGATCCCAATGGTTATTTGTTCAGTTCGCCTTCACCGGCTTTGGGGCTGAGTGACAGGGGACAAGATAGATACCAAAAGGATTGGCTTTATCAACAGGCACAGGTAGTGTTAGAACCGGTCAAAAACTGGAAAACTTTCGGAGAATTTAACTATCGGACGGAAGATAATTTCCGTCACTGGGACAATCAAGTAACCTACAATCACAACTCTTTGGGAGAGCCTGTTGCTTATTCAAAAAGCAGCGCTGTTTATGAAGAGGCGTCGCGTGCAAATTACACGAATATCAATATCTATACCGAATACTTTAAATCATTAGAAGAATCCCATAATGTTAAAGTGATGGCAGGTTTCCAGTCGGAAGATTATAAATACCGTATGCTTTCGGCACAAAAAGACGGCATTCAAGTTTCGTCCATACCAGTTTTGGACGCTACCACCGGTTTGGATGAAAATGGCGTAGCCGTTAATCCTTCCGCATCCGGATATTATAACGACTGGGCAAGCGCCGGTTTTTTCGGTCGTATCAATTATGACTATCTGGGCAAATACCTGTTGGAAGCCAATTTACGTTATGATGGCTCTTCCCGTTTCCGGCGCGAGCATCGTTGGGACTTCTTCCCTTCGGTTTCTCTTGGATGGAATGTGGCTCGCGAATCTTTCTGGAAAAACAATATCAATCAATTAAGCACATTTAAGTTGAGAGCATCTTATGGAGAATTAGGCAATAGCAATGTAGAAATTGATAATAATCTGCGCCGTTACTATCCTACCTATTTGTCGCAGACGCTCAACGAAGGCGGCGGTCGCGACTGGCTGATTGGTGGTCTTCGTCCGAATACTACTTGGGCGCCTACTCCGGTTTCTGCTACTTTAACGTGGGAAAGCATCAATACTTTAGATGTAGGTTTGGATATAGTAGCTTTAAATAATCGCTTGACTTTAACTGCCGATTATTATATTAGGAAAACCCTGAACATGGTAGGTCCGGCTCCGACTTTGCCTGTTACCTATGGATATGACGTCCCAAAACAAAACAATACAGACTTGCAAACTACAGGCTGGGAAATAGATTTGGGATGGAAAGACCGCATTGGCGATTTTGGATACAATATTCATATATTGCTTTCGGATTACCGGACAAAAATTACCAAATATCATAATCCTACAGGAAATATCTGGACATATTACGCAGGAAAATACACCGGCGAAATCTGGGGATACGAAACTGTAGGCATCGCTAAAACGCAGGAAGAAATGGACGCGCATTTAGCCGCTTTGGATGCAAATTATGAACTGTTTCATGGAGTAGCGCCTGCAACGCCTAATCAGGGACAGGATTTAGGTTCAAATTGGAAAGCCGGCGATATTATGTACAAAGACTTGAACGGTGATGGAAAAATTACGGAAGGAGCAGGCACATTGGACGATCATGGCGATTTGAAACTGATAGGTAATAATTCACCTCGTTTTCCGTTTGCTATAGATATTAACCTGGACTGGAAAGGATTTGATCTCAGGGCTTACTTTCAAGGCATTGCCAAAAGAGATTACTGGCAAGGACGCTATTATTTCTGGGGCGCTAAAGGAGGCGGACAGGATGGACCCGGTGGAGAATGGTGGTCTTCCGGTTTTGAAGAACATTTAGATTATTTCCGTCCGGCAGATTATGCAGGTCCATTAGGTCCAAATGTTGACAGTTACTATCCCAATCCTTATTTCAACACAGGTAAAAATCAGAAGACACAAACCCGCTATTTGCAGGATGCTTCGTATATCCGGCTAAAAAACATACAATTAGGATATAGTTTACCGGTAGCGCTGACACAAAAATTCGGTTGTTCCAAACTCAGGGTATTCGTGTCAGGCGAAAATCTCTGGACAGGCACAAAATTAGCTAAAATGTTTGACCCTGAAACGCTTGACGGAGGCTGGGAAAGTAGCGGAAGCGTATATCCTCTTTCCAAAGTTATATCTGCAGGTTTAAGTATTAATTTTTAAATGATAATGAATAATGAAAACGTATAATAGAATTATAAAAATTGGATTTCTCATGCTTTTTGGAATAGTAGTGATGGGAAATATGACATCGTGTAACGACTTTTTAGACAGAGAGCCTGTTTCTGCCATTTCTCCAGAAAAATATTTATGGAATGATGCGCAGTTAAGCGCTTATGCAATGGATAATTACCAAATATTACCCACTCATCCAAGCGACAATGACCACAAATATAGCTGGGGTACATTTGCCAGGGATGAAAATACAGATATTATGGCAGCTCCCTCGATGGATAACAAATTTATTCCGGGACAATGGAAAGTTCCTAACAGGGAAGGCGAATGGAGTTTTAGCCGTATTCAACAGTTGAATTATTTCATTGAAACAGTAATTCCCCGTTATGAAGCCGGAGAGCTGGGTGGTAATATTTCAAACTGTAAACATTATATAGGAGAAATTTATTTCTTCCGTGCTTTTGAATATTTCAGTAAGTTAAGGGCTTTAGGAGATTTTCCTATTATTACAAAGAATTATCCCGACGACATGGATCAGTTAATTGCAGCTTCGAAAAGAGCGCCCAGAAATGAAGTAGCCCGTTTTATACTTTCCGACTTGGATAACGCCATCAGTTTCCTAAACGAAAAATCGCCCGATGGAAATAAAAACCGCTTGAATAAGGCTTGCGCTTACTTGTTGAAATCGCGGGTGGCTCTGTATGAAGGAACTTGGGAAAAATATTTCAAAGGCACAGCATTTGTTCCGGGTGGAGAAGGATGGCCTGGAGCGAGCAAAGATTATAATCAAGGGAAAACGTTTAATCTGGATGCAGAAATTCAATTCTTTTTAGACGAAGCAATGAAATCGGCAAAGTCTGTAGCCGATGCGGTTGACTTGGAATCTAATACGTGGAAAGAGGGTGATGCCACACAAGAAAAAAATCGTTATTTTACGATGTTTGGCGATTTGGACATGTCGAAATACGGCGAAGTACTCCTTTGGCGGCAATATGATCAAGGGCTGGGCATTACACATAATGTAAATGTATATGCTACGGCTGGAAATCAATTAAGAGGCGTTACCCGAAGTTTTGTGGAAAGTTTTCTGATGAAAGACGGTTTGCCGATCTACAAATCAACCGACTATCAGGGAGATGACTATATCGCCGATCTGAAGAAAAAACGCGATCCCCGTTTGCAGATTTTCCTGAAAGAACCCGGACAAACCAATGCAATTAATAACCTCACGACAGGTACGCATGGAAATAAGGTAGAACCTAAACCCGATATATTAAATACGGACGGCGAAAGAAAATACAATACCGGTTATGCAATAAGCAAGGGAATGAATTACGATTACGGACAAAACCGGAACGGTGCAAGCGCAAACGGTTCGATTGTTTTCAGAGCTGCCGAAGCCTATTTGAATTACATTGAGGCTTGTTACGAAAAAACAGGCACGATTGACGGAACAGCTGAAAGTTATTGGAAAAAAATCAGAGATCGTGCAGGAGTGGATGTGGATTTCCAAAAAACAATAAGAAACACCGATATGTCGAAAGAAAAATTGAATTGGGCTTCCTATTCCGCAGGCGCACAGGTGAATACAACACTTTTTAATATTCGCAGGGAACGTTCTTCTGAATTATTTGCCGAAGGATTGCGCGAACAGGATTTGAAACGTTGGAGAGCTATGGATCAACTGATAAATGAACCGTACCATTTTGATGGCTTCAAATTGTGGGGTCCCATGAAATCTTGGTACACTCTTAGACCCACTGATTACAGCGGAGGACCTTTATCCAAAGTTTCTGCTCCCGATCGTAGTGATTATCTTCGTCCGTATGAAAGAACAACTGTCAATAACTTAGCTTACGACGGCGCAAAATGGTGTATGGCACATTATTTGAATCCGATTGCCACCGAACATTTTCTCGTAGCGACAATAGGAAACGGACTTCAAGAGAGTGAACAAGTCGATTACTCCAAATCTCCTATTTACCAAAATCCGGGATGGAAAATTGACGCCGATTCGACGCCAGAAGTCTATTAATTTCACATAATGTACACCACAACAAACCTGACAGGATTTGAATACCTGTCAGGTTTCATTAAAATAGGTTTATGAATAAGGCAAAATATGTTTTTTTAGGTTTAGTTTTAGGTTTCAACTCCGTCCATGTATTCTCACAAATTTATCCCGGAAAGCATTGGTATGATGATCGTAACATTCATATCAATGCTCATGGCGGAGGTATTATGTACTTCGACAACAAATATTACTGGTACGGCGAACATAAAGCCGAAAAATCAAGCGCCGCATTTGTTGGCGTAACTTGCTATTCGTCTGCCGATTTGTATAATTGGAAATACGAGGGCGTGGCATTGTCGGTTTCAAATGATAAAAACAGCCCGATTGTGAGCGGTTGTATTATCGAACGCCCAAAAGTGATTTACAATGAAAAGACAAAAAAGTTCGTGATGTATTTCCATTTGGAATTGAAGGGCAAAGGCTATGAAGCGGCAAACGTAGGCGTTGCCATAGCCGATTCGCCGACAGGAACGTTCAGGTTTCTGAA
>JAIRPX010000159.1 GCA_031256775.1 Dysgonamonadaceae bacterium | reverse complement strand
TATAAATCTCGTCCGTTCTCCAAACGAAAATTTGTAGTACACAAATCGGAATTTGAAAAAATGAATATTACTGATTATTGGAAAATTGTGACTTGAAATGATGCAATGTGGGTTAAGAGGAATTACAGATATCAAATTCTTCCTTTTTAGACTCGCTAACATTTATGCTTAACACAGGGTTTTGCGGGTGAACCCTTTTTCTTTCAACACATTGTAACGTATATGTTTTTCATTACGTTTTATTTCAATCATTTGCGCCATTTTTGCGGTTTAGTTGAGAGTAATTAAATCAATTCTATTTTCACCGCTTTTGTCCCAAAAACCGCCATGTTACGCCGCCTGTGAAAGCATAGAGAGCAAGCAAATCTTCTGCAAAAAATTTTGGATTCTTTTCCGCCAGAATTTCTTTCAAAAACCGACGCTTTAAATGGTTTCAGGAGCATAAAATTTGTTGCGTGACCGTAAAACGGCGCGTTGTAATTTTCAAAAAATCTGTGCATCAGCGAATAAACTGAGCCACAAACAATCAGTTTTAATTGCAAAGGTACATGAAATTTTAGAATTACACACAAACAAATAAAAATTCTCTGGATTGCTTTAGGCTTCGCCTTCGCAATGACGTTGCTTTGTGTTCGTCATCCGAGCATGAGCGAAGCAATCCAAAAATTTACATGGAAAGGATACAACTTTTTTGAAATATACAGCCTGTCTTCGTAAAAGTTTTTCCTGATTTTGATGATATTGGGTAACACATTGTCAAAGTCAGTAAAATCAGCCTTTTAAAAAACGCCTTGCCATCCCCTGTTTGACCGGGAATGGCAAGGCGCTATCAGTAATGAAATCTTATCAATTGCGAATCATCATTGATTCGATACTTCTTGTGCGTCCGTGCAATGTGTTATGCCCTTTATCAAAATCGTCTTTGCTTCCGACAATAATTTTTTCAAACTCTTTCTGACCTGTACCGGCAGGAATTAAATGTCCACAAATAACATTCTCTTTCATACCTTCCAATCTATCTACTTTACCATTTATTGCCGCTTCGTTCAAAACTTTGGTAGTTTCCTGGAAAGAAGCTGCCGACATAAAGCTGTTTGTTTGAAGAGCTGCCCGCGTGATACCTTGAAGTACCTGATTGGCTGTTGCAGGAACTGCATCCCTGACTTCTACCAATTTTAAATCCCGACGCTTCAGAGCCGAGTTTTCATCGCGGAGCTTACGGGCTGTAACTATTTGTCCTGCTTTCAGATTTGGAGAATCTCCCGCTTCAATCACTACCTTTTTGCCCCAAACGCGGTCGTTTTCTTCCATCACATCCTGTTTGTCAATCAACTGCTGTTCCAGGAAACGTGTATCGCCAGGCTCAACGATTTCCACTTTGCGCATCATTTGACGTACAATAACTTCAAAATGCTTGTCGTTAATTTTTACGCCCTGCAAACGGTAAACGTCTTGAACTTCGTTCACTATATATTCCTGAACTGCGGTTGGACCATTGATTGCCAGAATATCGGATGGCGTAATAGCTCCATCAGACAGAGGCGTTCCTGCACGCACATAGTCATTTTCCTGTACCAGAATCTGTTTAGAAAGCGGTACAAGATATGTTTTATATTCGCCAGATTTTGTAGTAACAATAACTTCCCTGTTACCGCGTTTGATTTTGCCGAAAGATATTTCGCCGTCAATTTCCGATACTACCGCAGGATTTGAAGGATTTCGAGCTTCAAACAATTCAGTTACACGGGGAAGACCACCAGTGATATCGCCGGTTTTTCCTACGGCACGAGGTATTTTTACAAAAACATCGCCTAATTTGACAGGGTCGCCTTCTTCCTTAATAACGTGAGCGCCCAAAGGCAAGTTATAAGTTTTTAGAGTTTCCCCATTTTCATCCACTATATGCGCAACAGGAATTTTTGTGCGGTCGCGCGATTCAGTAACGATTTTTTCTCTTAATCCTGAGACTTCATCATATTCTACTTTATAAGTGACATTTTCAATCAAGTTCTCAAAATATATTTTTCCTGAATATTCAGACACAATTACGGCATTGAACGGGTCCCATTCAATGATAATATCTCCTTTTTTTATTTCCATTCCGCTGTTGAAATACAGTTTGGAAGCATAAGGTACATTGTGTGTAGACAGTATGATGCCTGTATTCGGGTCAATGATACGCAGTTCAGACAAGCGGCTGACAACAATTTGCTGGATTTTGCCATTCTCGTCTTCGGCTTCTACCATACGCAATTCATCAATTTCCAGAATACCGTCGTATTTAGATATTAACTTGCTTTCGATTGCAATGTTAGCAGCAATACCACCCACGTGGAATGTACGCAAAGTCAACTGTGTTCCAGGCTCGCCGATAGACTGGGCTGCGATAACGCCGACAGCCTCGCCCTTTTGCACCATGCGTCCCGTAGCCAGATTACGTCCGTAACACTTGGCGCAAACGCCTTTTTTAGATTCGCAAGTCAGCACCGAGCGAATTTCCACACGTTCAATAGGCGAATTTTGTATGCTCTCAGCAATATCTTCCGTGATTTCGTCGCCTGCGGCAACAATCAATTCGCCGGTAGAAGGATGTTGAATATCGTGAACAGAAGTACGTCCCAGAATACGCTCGTATAATGAAGCAACTATATCTTCGTTATTTTTCAATTCCGTAGCTACCAGACCGCGCAAAGTTCCGCAGTCTTCTTCATTTATGATCACGTCGTGCGATACGTCAACAAGGCGTCGGGTCAGGTATCCTGCGTCGGCAGTCTTTAAAGCCGTATCAGCCAGACCCTTACGCGCACCGTGAGTAGAAATGAAATATTCCAGCACCGACAAACCTTCTTTGAAGTTCGACAGAATGGGGTTTTCGATAATTTGTCCGCCTTCTGCACCACTCTTTTGAGGTTTAGCCATCAAACCGCGCATACCTGATAACTGGCTAATCTGCGCATTAGAACCACGCGCTCCTGATTCAAGCATCATGCACACAGGATTGAAACCCTGATCGTCTTCGCGCAACTGTTTGATAAGTATCTTGGACAAGTTGTTATTAACAGTTGTCCATATATCAATTATCTTGTTATACCGTTCATTATAAGTAATAAAACCCATATTGTAGGTAGAAAGAATTTCTTCTACTTCTTCATAGCCTTTAGCAACAAGGGCATCTTTTTCTTTGGGAATAATTACATCTTCCAAATTAAACGACAAGCCGCCTTTAAAAGCCATCGTATATCCCAAATCCTTAATATCATCGAGGAATTGAGCTGTACGTGCAACGCCACATACTTTTATCACTTTACCGATAATATCGCGCAACGATTTTTTGGACAATTCTTCGTTTATGAAACCTACTTCCTTAGGCACAAATTCGTTAACCATAACTCTTCCAACGGACGTTTCGAGCAACGTATTAACAATATTTCCATTTTCATCAATATCGTCCACATATATTTTTATAGGCGCATGAATATCAACCTTTCCTTCGTTATAAGCAATAATAGCTTCTTCCGGACCGTAAAAGTACAGTCCTTCGCCTTTTGCATTTTTACGAAGACGTGTAATATAAAACAATCCTAACACCATGTCCTGCGAAGGAACAGTGATCGGCGCACCATTAGCTGGGTTTAATATGTTGTGAGAAGCCAGCATAAGCATCTGAGCTTCAAGAATTGCTTCATTTCCCAAAGGCAGGTGTACAGCCATCTGGTCTCCATCAAAGTCGGCATTGAAAGCCGTACAGGAAAGCGGATGCAACTGAATAGCCTTGCCTTCAATCAGTTTTGGCTGGAAAGCCTGAATACCCAAGCGGTGCAAGGTCGGAGCGCGGTTAAGTAATACGGGATGTCCTTTCATCACATATTCGAGAATATCCCAGACGATAGGCTCTTTCCTGTCAACAATTTTTTTAGCAGATTTAACTGTTTTCACAATGCCCCTGTCAATCAATTTTCTGATAACAAAGGGTTTATACAGTTCTGCCGCCATATTTTTAGGGATACCGCACTCGTGCATTTTCAATTCAGGACCAACAACGATAACAGAACGTGCAGAATAGTCCACACGTTTACCCAGCAAGTTCTGACGGAAACGTCCCTGTTTACCTTTCAAACTGTCTGACAGGGATTTAAGCGGACGGTTTGCGTCTGTTTTAACAGCGCTTGATTTTCGAGAATTGTCAAACAGCGAATCGACTGATTCCTGGAGCATACGCTTTTCGTTCCTAAGAATTACTTCCGGCGCTTTGATGTCGATCAACCGTTTCAGACGGTTGTTGCGAATAATCACCCTGCGATATAAATCATTCAAATCGGAGGTAGCAAAACGTCCTCCATCCAAAGGAACTAACGGGCGCAATTCCGGCGGAATCACAGGAACTACCTTAACCACCATCCATTCGGGGCGGTTGCGTCCTTTCGACATACGGAAAGATTCTACCACCTGCAACCGTTTCAAGGCTTCATTTTTTCTTTGTTGTGAAGCGTCATTGCCTGCTTTGTGTCGCAATTCATACGACAAAGCGTCCAAATCCAGACGACAAAGCAATTCATGAATAGCTTCTGCTCCTATTCCGGCAATAAATTTATTAGGGTCGCTATCGTCCAACAATTGATTGTCTTTAGGAAGATTATCAAGAATTTCTACATATTCTTCTTCTGTAAGCAAGTCATAAGTAGCTCTTTCAGAAACAATACCCGGCTGAATCACCACATAACGCTCATAATAAATAACCGAGTCTAATTTTTTTGTTGGTAATCCAAGCAAATAACCGATTTTGTTGGGCAGTGAACGGAAATACCAGATATGCGCCACTGGAACAACGAGATGGATATGTCCCATCCTTTCGCGCCGCACTTTCTTTTCAGTAACCTCTACACCGCAACGGTCGCAAACAATTCCCTTATAGCGAATCCGTTTGTATTTACCGCAATGACATTCATAATCTCTTACGGGACCAAAAATCCTTTCACAGAACAAACCATCCCTTTCCGGCTTGTAAGTGCGATAATTAATTGTTTCGGGTTTCAACACTTCCCCACTGGATTGAGCTAAAATTTCGTCGGGAGAAGCTAATCCTATGGATATTTTTGAAAAACTATTTCTTGATTTAATTTCTTTTCTAAAAGCCATGATCTCTTTATATTGTTTAATTTATTTCTTAAAATATTGACGCAATCCATTCAAATATTTTATTTCAAGTAACAAAATACAGCTTTCCTGGATTATCAAAATTTCATTCTAATGTGATGTTCAAAGCTAATCCCTTCATTTCGTGCAACAATACATTCAATGATTCGGGTATGCCAGGAATAGGCATCGTATCTCCTTTCACAATTGCTTCGTATGCTTTTGCCCGTCCTACCACATCGTCAGACTTGATAGTAAGGATTTCCTGCAAGATGAAAGATGCGCCAAAAGCTTCCAATGCCCAGACTTCCATTTCTCCGAAACGCTGACCACCAAACTGGGCTTTACCACCCAAAGGCTGCTGGGTAATCAAAGAATAAGGACCTATTGAACGGGCATGCATTTTGTCGTCAACCATGTGACCTAATTTCAGCATATATATAACTCCCACTGTGGCAGGCTGATCAAAACGTTCCCCTGTTCCTCCGTCGTAGAGATAAGTTCTTCCTGAACGGGGAATACCTGCTTTATCTGTCCATGCGTTTAAGTCATTTAATGATGCGCCGTCGAAAATTGGAGTAGCAAACTTCACGCCTAAATTCTTTCCCGACCAGCCCAGCACTGTTTCAAATATCTGTCCCAGATTCATACGGGAAGGCACGCCCAGTGGATTCAACACAATATCAACAATTGTACCGTCTTCAAGGAAAGGCATATCTTCATCGCGCACGATTCTTGATACGATACCTTTATTTCCGTGTCGTCCAGCCATTTTGTCGCCCACTTGCAGTTTTCGTTTTTTAGCAATATATACTTTCGCCATCTGAACGATGCCCGTAGGCAGTTCGTCGCCAATTGTATAATCGAATTTTTGACGCTTCAATTCCGCGTCTAATTCCTTGTATTTTTTCAAATAGTTTACAATTATGTCGCGAATTAATTCATTCTTGTTTGGATCGGTTGTCCATTTACTGACTTGAACGGCTGTATAATCTAATTTATTAAGTTCAGCCTTGTTAAATTTTGTTCCTTTCGGAATCAATTCCACATTCATGAAATCTTTAACTCCCTGCGATGTTTTTCCGTCGGTAAGGGCAAGTAATTTGTCCACCAAAACGTCTTTCAACGCATTCATTTTCACTTCATATTCATCATCCAATTGAGGAAGACGCGCTTTGTCGCTCAAGCGGTTTTTTCTTTTTTTAGCTGCTTTGGAAAACAAATTACGACCGATAACAACTCCTCGCAAAGAAGGAGAAGCTTTCAGGGAAGCATCTTTAACATCACCGGCTTTTTCGCCGAAAATGGCACGGAGTAATTTTTCTTCGGGCGAGGGATCGGATTCTCCTTTGGGAGTGATTTTTCCTATCAGGATGTCTCCAGGTTCAACGCGAGCGCCCATACGGATAATACCGTTTTCATCCAAATCTTTCGTCGCATCTTCGCTAACGTTTGGAATATCAGCAGTTAACTCTTCCACGCCGCGTTTAGTTTCGCGAACTTCCAATATATATTCGTCCACATGAACAGATGTAAAAATATCTTCTCTCACAACACGTTCACTGATAACAATTGCATCCTCAAAGTTATAACCTTTCCAGGGCATGAAAGCGACTTTAAGATTTTTACCTAATGCCAATTCGCCGTTTTCAGTTGAATAGCCTTCGGTCAATATCTGATTTTTTTCCACCCTGTCGCCTTTGTTTATAATTGGGCGCAAGTCAATGGTAGTATTCTGGTTTGTTTTTCTGAATTTCGGAATATTATAAGTTTTAACAGGCGAATCGAAACTGACAAATTTTTCATTATCAGTCATATCATATTCAATATCAATTCGCGTAGCGTCAACATAAACAACAGTACCGCTACCTTCAGCCGTAATCTGCGAGCGCGAATCTCTTATTAACTGCCCTTCCAAACCTGTACCAACAATTGGAGCTTCAGGACGCAAAAGTGGAACTGCCTGGCGCATCATGTTCGATCCCATTAAAGCGCGGTTGGCGTCGTCATGTTCGAGGAAAGGAATTAATGAAGCTGCAATTGAAGCAATTTGCGTAGGCGATACGTCCATCAGCTCTACTTCCTCAGGAGCAACGAGCGGATAATCAGCATCTTGACGCGATTTAACACGGGTACGGATAAATGAACCGTCGTCATTTAATGGCGCATTTCCCTGTGCAATAATTTTGCCTTCTTCTTCTTCGGCAGTTAAATATGTAATACCTTCGGCTGTCAGATTAACCGTTTTATCTGAAACGATACGATAAGGTGTTTCAATAAAGCCGAGATCATTAATTTTAGCATATACGCAAAGCGATGAAATCAAACCGATATTCGGACCTTCAGGCGTTTCAATCGGGCATAAACGTCCATAGTGGGTATAATGCACGTCGCGAACTTCAAAACCGGCTCGTTCACGCGAAAGACCGCCAGGACCTAAAGCCGACATACGGCGTTTATGAGTAATTTCAGCTAATGGATTGGTTTGATCCATAAATTGCGACAGAGCATTTGTCCCAAAGAACGAATTAACAACCGAAGAAATAGTTTTGGCATTAATCAAATCAATAGGAGTAAACACTTCATTATCGCGGACATTCATACGTTCCCGGATAGTACGCGCCATACGCGCCAAACCGATGCCGAACTGATTGTATAACTGCTCGCCAACAGTACGCACGCGGCGATTGCTCAAGTGGTCAATATCGTCCACATTGGCTTTGGAATTAATCAGTTCTATCAAATATTTGATAATTTCTATAATATCTTCCTTTGTCAGGACTTTTACATCAATATTAGTTGTCAGGTTCAATTTCCGGTTAATCCGGTAGCGTCCAACTTCACCAAGATCATAACGTTTTTCAGAGAAAAACAGGTTTTGAATAACTTCCCTTGCACTGGCGTCGTCGGCAGGCTCTGCATTTCTCAATTGCCGGTAGATATAAACTACCGCATCGCGCTCCGAATTGCTTGGGTCTTTTTGCAATGTATTGTATATTATGGCATAATCAGAAAGATTTTGATCTTCCCGATGCAGCAAAACTGTTTGAACGCCAGAATCTAAAATTTCGTCAATATGTTCTTCCTGCAAAACCACTTCACGATCAATCAACACCTCGTTTCTTTCGATAGAAACTACTTCGCCGGTATCTTCGTCCACAAAATCTTCCACCCATGTTTTCAGCACGCGGGCAGCCAATTTGCGCCCAACCGATTTGATAAGATTCGTTCTATTGGCTTTAATTTCTTCGGCAAGATTGAAAATTTCTAAAATGTCCTTATCACTCTCAAAACCGATAGCTCGGAGCAAAGTCGTAACAGGCAATTTCTTTTTACGGTCGATGTAAGCATACATCACATTGTTAATATCAGTCGCAAATTCAATCCAGCTTCCTTTAAAGGGAATAATTCTGGCAGAATAGAGCTTGGTTCCGTTAGAATGAATACTTTGTCCGAAGAACACTCCGGGAGAACGGTGCAATTGCGAAACAACTACTCTTTCTGCGCCATTGATTACAAATGTTCCCTTTTCCGTCATGTAAGGTATTGGTCCTAAATAAACATCCTGAATGACCGTATCAAAATCTTCATGATCAGGGTCTGTGCAATAAAGCTTTAACTTGGCTTTTAGAGGAACGCTGTAAGTTAATCCCCGTTCAATACATTCATCAATAGTATAACGCGGCGGATCAATAAAGTAGTCTAAAAATTCGAGGACAAAATTGTTTCGCGTATCAGCTATTGGAAAATTTTCGGCGAACACTTTGTACAAACCTTCATTTTTTCTCTTTTCAGTAGGCGTATCTAACTGAAGAAAGTCTTGAAAAGACTTCAATTGCACTTCAAGAAAATCCGGATAATCGTATGGATTCTTAGTTAATGCAAAGTTTATTCTTTGATTATTATTATTTATTGTTAAAGACATTTATATTGGAATTAGGAACAATTGACAATTTTTCATTTAATACTATAAAGGTTAAGAACCTTCCATAGAGGGTTCTTAACCAAAAACTTAGTTACAGAAACAGTTATTTAAGTTCAACTTCTGCGCCTGCTTCTTCCAATGATTTCTTCAATGCTTCAGCCTCATCTTTGGAAACGCCTTCTTTGATAGGAGACGGTGCGCTGTCAACAATATCTTTAGCTTCTTTTAAGCCAAGACCTGTTAATTCTTTAACTAATTTAACAATAGCTAATTTGTTTGCGCCCGCACCTTTCAACACTACGTCGAAAGAAGTTTTTTCTTCTTTCACTTCTGCAGCTGCAGCCGGACCGGCAGCAACAGCAACCGCTGCGGCAGCAGGTTCGATACCATATTCCGATTTGAGAATTTCAGCAAGTTCGTTTACTTCCTTTACTGTTAAGTTTACTAATTGTTCAGCAAAAGCTTTTAAATCTGCCATGATTGTATAAATTTTATTTGTTTATTTTTTAATTGACAGGTTGATTAGCAGATCAGTTAACGAAAAAAATAATTGAGATCGTTACCTTTTTACTAATCACCTTGTTCGCTTGTTAAATCAAAACTCGTTTACTTGTAAGTTGTTTACCCGTTAACTCGTTTACTTTTTTATCTCTCAGCCAGAGTTTTTAATACTCCGTGGATGGTTTGTCCACCCGAATTAAGAGCAGAAATAACATTCTTGGCGGGCGATTGCAACAGGGCAATAACGTCGGCAATAAGTTCATTTTTACTCTTGATAGACACAAGCAGATCCAAGTTTTCTGCTCCAATATAGAAACCTTCCTGAACATAAGCCGCTTTCAGTTTGGGAATATCAGTTCCCTTAGCAAATGTTTTAATCAGTTTTGCGGGACTGTTAGCATTGTTTGAAAACAAAATTGCCGTATTCCCTTTCAATGCAGGCTCTAATGCAGAAAAATCTCCGCCTGTTTTTTCCAGCGCTTTCTTAAATAAGGTGTTTTTTACAACAACTAATTTAATATCTTCCTTGTTACACTCTCTTCTCAAACTGCTTGTTTTTGCTGCATCCAATGTAGCAATATCAGTCAGATAGAAGTTTGTATATTCACCTATTGTAACTGCTATTTTTTCAATAACAATTGTTTTATCTTCCTTTCTCATAATTCAGTCATTTAAATTTCATCTGTTGATTTAGGATCTATTTTCAGACCTGGACTCATTGTACTCGAAAGATAAACACTTTTCACATACGTGCCTTTAGCTGCCGTAGGTTTCAATTTGATGAGCGTAGCTATAAATTCTTTCGCGTTATCACGGATTTTATCCGCTGAAAACGATACTTTGCCAATAGAAGTATGAACAATACCGGCTTTATCGACTTTGAAATCAATTTTACCCTGTTTTACTTCTTTAATAGCAGTAGCCACATCCGTAGTAACCGTACCACTTTTTGGATTCGGCATCAAGCCACGCGGACCCAATACTCTACCTAAAGCTCCGATTTTACCCATAATAGCCGGTTGAGTGATAATTACGTCAATATCAGTCCAACCGCCTTTAATTTTGTCGATGTACTCATCAAGCCCTACATGATCAGCGCCGGCGTCTTTTGCGGCAGCTTCCTGATCGGGAGTAACTAATGCAAGAACCCTGACTTGCTTGCCAGTACCGTGAGGCAACGAAACAACGCCTCTTACCATCTGGTTAGCTTTACGGGGGTCAACACCTAAACGGACGTCAATATCCACAGATGCGTCGAATTTTGTAGTAGTAATTTCTTTTACCAAAGCCGACGCTTCTTTCAGTGAATACAATTTCCCTGCTTCAACTTTGCTTAAAGCCAACTTTTGATTTTTTGTAAGTTTACTCATATCTCTATTGAAGTTTTTTAATTGTTTTCAGGGAATGTCCCTTTTACTGTTATACCCATGCTTCGCGCTGTTCCTGCAACCATTTTCATGGCAGAGCTAAGCGAGAAACAATTTAAATCGCTCATTTTGTCTTCAGCTATTACTTTCACCTGATCCCACGTAATTTCAGCCACTTTCTTGCGGTTAGGTTCTGCCGAACCGCTTTTTTGTTTAGCCGCTTCTAATAATTGAATGGCTACAGGTGGATTTTTTACTATGAAATCAAATGATTTGTCAACATAATAAGTGATTACAACAGGCAATACTTTACCTGCCTTGTCCTGGGTTCTGGCATTGAACTGCTTGCAAAACTCCATAATATTAATACCCTTTGAACCTAAAGCAGGTCCAACGGGAGGCGAGGGATTTGCAGCTCCTCCTTTAATTTGTAATTTTACCTGTCCAGCAATTTCTTTTGCCATTGTTAAAAAATTTAGTTTATAAACACTCTTTTCTGGAAATTCTAAAATCCTTTTAATAGAATTTCTTTAAAAAATAGACTTGAAAAAGCGTAACCTTTTTTGTACTATTCTTTTTCTACTTGCATATACCCTAATTCGAGAGGGGTTTTACGACCAAAAATCTTGACCATTACTTTTAGTTTCTTTTTATCGGAATCAATTTCCTCTATTTCACCGTGGAAGCCGGTGAACGGACCAAAAGTAACTTTTACCATTTCGCCAACCATATACTGGACGTCAAATTCTTCTGCCTGTTCCTGCAATGTATCAACAGTTCCAAGTATTCGCTTTACTTCCGATAACCGCAAAGGAACGGGAGCATCGCCTCCGAGAAATCCAATTACAAAGTTGACATTTTTCAAAAAGTGTACGACTTCTCCCACTAAAACAGCTTCAATAATAATGTAACCCGGAAGATAGGCTTTTTCTTTAATCACCCTCTTCCCGTTACGCTGTTGAACGACCTTTTCAGTAGGAATAAGCACTTGCGAGATATATTCTTCGAAGTGATTATTTTTAATTTCTGCTTCAAGATATTCTTTTACCTTATTCTCTTTACCGTTGACAGCGCGGAGGACATAAAACTTCTTTTCAACCCCAGACATGCTTTACTTGTTGAAAATATTTTTATAAAAGAAATCGACTGCATTCTCAAAACTGAAGTCTATTACAAATATCACTAATGCCATGATTAAGGAAGCTGTCATAACAACAATAGTGCTACTTGATAACTCCTGACGAGTAGGCCAAGATACCTTATGTACGAGTTCGTTATAAGATTCTTTTATATAGTCGTTTATTTTTTTAAAAAACTTTTTCATTTTTTGTTTTTTTATTAGCACGGGTTGAAAGGCTCGAACTCTCGACCTACGGTTTTGGAGACCGTCGCTCTACCAACTGAGCTAAACCCGTGTATTTAGTAAACAAGTTTTTTAGTAAACGAGTAAACGATAAAACCTGTTTACTCGTTTAATCTCAAACTTATTAACTTTTTATTCAATGATTTCCGTTATTTGACCGGAACCAACGGTACGTCCGCCTTCGCGTATAGCAAAACGCAAGCCTTCCGAACATGCTACAGGATAGATCAAATCTACTTTGATTTCCAAGTTGTCGCCAGGCATAACCATTTCAGTGCCTTCCGGCAAAGTGATTTCACCCGTTACGTCCAAAGTACGGATATAGAATTGAGGACGATATTTATTGTGGAATGGCGTATGACGACCACCTTCTTCTTTCTTCAATACATAAACAGAAGCCTTGAAAGAAGTATAAGGTTTAACCTTGTTCGGGTGGGTGATAACCATACCGCGTTTTACTTCGTCTTTGTCAATACCGCGAAGCAGCAAACCTACGTTATCTCCAGCTTGACCTTCGTCAAGGATTTTGCGGAACATTTCAACTCCCGTAACAACCGATTTCTTGCCTTCAGCACCCAAGCCGATGATTTGAACTTCTTCGCTTGTTTTGATGATACCTGTTTCAATACGTCCGGTAGCAACAGTTCCACGTCCGGTAATAGAGAATACGTCTTCAACGGGCATCAAGAAAGGTTTATCAACATCTCTCGGAGGCAGAGGAATCCATGTGTCAACAGCATCCATCAGTTCCATAATTTTTTCTTCCCATTCAGGAACTCCGTTCAGTCCGCCCAAAGCAGAACCCTGTATCACTGGAGTATTGTCGCCGTCGAAATCATAGAAAGAAAGCAATTCGCGCATTTCCATTTCAACGAGTTCCAACATTTCAGGGTCATCAACAATATCTACTTTATTCATGAAAACAACCAATTTAGGCACGTTCACCTGACGGGCTAAAAGGATGTGTTCACGAGTTTGAGGCATAGGACCGTCAGTAGCGGCAACTACAATGATAGCTCCGTCCATCTGGGCAGCACCCGTAACCATATTCTTCACATAGTCGGCGTGTCCCGGACAGTCAACGTGAGCGTAGTGACGGTTAGCCGTTTCATATTCAACATGAGCGGTATTGATAGTAATACCTCTTTCTTTTTCTTCCGGAGCATTGTCGATAGAATCGAATGAACGAACTTCCGAAAGACCTTTTTTAGCCAATACTGTTGTAATAGCAGCAGTTAATGTCGTTTTACCGTGGTCAACGTGACCAATTGTACCGATGTTAACGTGGGGTTTCGATCGGTTAAAATGTTCTTTTGCCATAATTATACCTGTTCTTAATTTAATAAATGATTCACTTTTACTTTAAACATCCAAATAAATGAATAACTGATCTTTTATTTCAGTTTACTCAGTTATCCAATTTATTTCGAGCCGGTGCCGAGACTTGAACCCGGGACCTCTTCCTTACCAAGGAAGTGCTCTACCGCTGAGCTACACAGGCAACGTTTAGAGCGGAAGACGGGACTCAAACCCGCGACAATCAGCTTGGAAGGCTAATGCTCTATCGACTGAGCTACTTCCGCTTGTTAAACTAATAACTAAAGTTTTATCAACCTGTTTAGTTTTTAGTTTTTAACTTTTAGTTTTTATAGTGGGCAGTGATGGATTCGAACCACCGAAGGCGTAAGCCAGCTGAGTTACAGTCAGCCCCATTTGGCCACTCTGGTAACTACCCATTTATTCAATTACGAATCTTTTAATTCATAATTAAATTGAGCCTCTTGTCGGATTCGAACCAACGACCCCGAGATTACAAATCACGTGCTCTGACCAGCTGAGCTAAAGAGGCATACAATACGTCAAATATCCTTTCAAAATACCTAAAAGATGAAACGGGTGCAAAGATAGATATTATTTTTGGATTGACCAAACCTTATTCACTTTTTTTTTTTGAGAATAACAATTTTTTTTATATTTCTAAATTTTACAGTCAAAAAATTGACTGATATTCGCAAAAAGTACAGGCATATAGATTTTTTTCGTCGGCAGGAAAAAACGTTCTTCCTGTTTCTTTCCATTTTCTGAAATCAACATCCGGAAAAAACACATCGGCGTCGGGAAAAGCGGCATGTATCTTAGTAATATAAAGCCTGTCGGCAAAGGGCAAAGCCAGTTCATAAATTTGTGCGCCACCAATAATAAAAACTTCATTTTCGTCAACTAATTTGAGGAAAGCATAATCTAATGACTGACAAACTTCTGCGCCTTCCAGTTTCAGTTCGCTGTTTCGACTTATAACGATATTTCTTCTATTTGGAAGCGCTCCAGAAGGCAAAGACTCAAATGTTTTGCGCCCCATAATTATGGTATGCCCCGATGTTATTTCCTTGAAATGCTTCAAATCGGCGGGCAAATGGCAAAGCAAGCTATTGCCCTTACCTATTTCGCCGTTTTTTCCAATGGCAACAATTATTGATACTGTCATACGGCAACAACTCCTTTTATATGTGGATGCGGATCGTATCCTTCAAGTTCAAAATCTTCATATTTAAAACTGAAAATATCTTTTACATCGGGATTGATTTTCATTACAGGCAAAGGTTTAGGCTCGCGCAATAACTGTAACTCTACCTGTTCCAAATGATTGGTATATATATGCGCGTCTCCGAAAGTATGGATGAAATCGCCTGCCTGAAGTTCCGTTACCTGTGCCATCATCTGCAACAGCAACGCATAGGAAGCAATGTTGAAAGGTACTCCAAGAAAAATATCCGCACTCCGCTGGTACAGTTGCAGCGAAAGTTTTGTATCATTAACATAAAACTGAAAAAAACAGTGGCATGGAGGTAATTTCATTTTAGGAATATCTGCCACATTCCAAGCGCTTACGATGATACGTCGCGAACCTGGATTGTTCTTAATGTCATTAACAGCCTGAGTAATCTGGTCAATACAGCCTCCGGAATAATCTTGCCATGACCGCCACTGGCTACCATAAACCGGACCTAAATCGCCGTTTTCATCTGCCCATTCATTCCAAATCCGCACTCCGTGTTCATTCAGATACTGTATATTAGTATCTCCTTTCAGAAACCAGAGCAGTTCATATATAATTGATTTCCAGTGGAGTTTTTTCGTTGTTAACATAGGAAAGCCATCAGCCATATCAAACCGCATCTGGTGACCGAATATGCTGACAGTGCCTATACCAGTACGGTTTTCCTTTTTAACTCCTTCTGCAAGCGTTCTTTTTAATAAATCCAGATATTGCTTCATTGAAAAAAATTATTTGAATACAAAGGTACATGAAAATTTTTAATTACACACAAAAGGATAAAAATTCAACGTGCTGAGGCGCGAAAGCGCGAAAGCATAAAAAGGATCACCCGCAAAACCCTGTGTCTATGGCTTTCCTGCTGACGCGGCTTTATAAGCCATGCCTTCATGCTTTGCGCCACGTGTATTGTTTAAAAAACTTTTCTCGCGTTACTTCGTAAAACAGCTACTCTGCAAATTCTTTTAAATCGTGCTGAACAAAGCAGCGTAGCTGCAACATCTTTGTAGCCGTGTGCGTAAGCGCACGGTTGGAAAACACAGACCTTTCCCTGAGCAGCGTAGCTGCGACATCTTTTTTAACAGCAAATTATACTCTGCACGGCATGGTTTTG
>JAIRPX010000156.1 GCA_031256775.1 Dysgonamonadaceae bacterium | reverse complement strand
GCAAAACTACGAAAACAACAGTTCCGAAAACAGAACAGGAAAAACCGGCGACAACAGCCAGCAGAGCAGAAAATAAAATACAGGAAAAGTCAAAAAGAAAG
Organism: Dysgonamonadaceae bacterium; assembly: GCA_031256775.1. Classification (GTDB taxonomy): domain Bacteria; phylum Bacteroidota; class Bacteroidia; order Bacteroidales; family Azobacteroidaceae; genus Azobacteroides. The sequence continues at coordinate 15,416 of JAIRPX010000156.1, read as the reverse complement.
ATAAATTATCTTATCATGTTGGGTTTGGGTTCTAATGGTCCCTCTGTTTTGGCAGGAGCGAAAATGATGAATAATGCTTTTTCTTATGGCGCATACATAAAATATAAATATAGCGTAAACAATTATCAATATACATACAGTTATTATGATTATTATTATGATTATTATGGTCATTATTATGATGATACCAGAACTCAGGACATTAAAGTAGCATCAAAATCGTTTATATTTGGATTTTTAACAGGTTACCGTAATCTGTTCATGAATATAGGCATTGGATATTACAATTGCGGATACAGATACGGAGAGCACTTTGAAAAATATTCGAATGATGATGGAATTGAATTTGATTTAGGACTTATATATAAAATTGGAATATTCGGTGTGGGAGTGGGGATCGGCACTGTGCCTTCTCTATCTGGATTTGACAGTAAAACAGACGTTTTATTTAATTTCTCAGCTGGCTTTATCTTCTGAAAAACTAAATTAAAAAACATTCCATATCTTAAAGATATGGAATGTTTAAAGAAATAAACAGACTACTATAAACTAAAAATTATATGAACAGATTGACAATTTTATCAGTTATCATGTTGCTGTGGGGAGCGACAGTCCTCATTGCGCAAAACGTAAGCAAGCCGCTAACGTTCCGTCTTCCCTACGAGGATTTCATTCGCGGCTATATCGACCCGAAAGCCGAAGCGTGGAAAAAATGGGATCGCTTTTCGGAAACACGTCAGGAATATCAGGAACGCATATCGGGCGAAACAACCAAGATGCTGTTCTCCCTTTGGAGGGCAGAAGCCGACAGTATTTACCAGCATAAGTATGCCGAAACAATTCCGTGGAACAAATTCGTAATCAAGGGCGGCTACGATCCCGATAATGAAACGGTAAGGCTGCACTCCGAACAGTTTGGCGACATAGTTGTACATATTCCCAGAGGCGAAACAGCCCGCAGCATGTTTAAGCATTTCGACAGGGTAAAATTCACATCTCCGTCTTTCATTTTCTGGGGAGGCGATTCGATTGAGCTGAGAAAAGTTGACGTTTCCCTGCCCACAGGACACAGATTTGCATACGACAGCCGCGTCCGCCTGCAATATGTGGAAACGGACGATTTCGGAGCCGTTCAGTCGCCAGCAGGGGAAACCGTTCCGGCGCTCGCATGGGAAAGTCCTGAAATTCACGAAAATGTGGATTCCGTCATTCCCCAAATCAATCGCCGCAACGACGATGTGTATGGAGTTATAATCGGCAACGAGAACTATTACTATGAATCGGCAACGCGCTTCTCATCCAACGACGCACAGACTTTCTACGAATACTGCACCCGCACGCTCGGAGTTCCCGCCTCCAACCTCTTCCTGCGCAAGGACGCAACATACGGCGACATGCTCAACTCAATCCAGTTTCTCAAGAATGCGGCGAGAGCCAAGAGCGGCAAGGTGCGCCTGCTATTTTACTATTCAGGACACGGCATGTCCGACATTCAGGACAACAGCATGTATCTTTTGCCAGTTGATTGCAGTTCCACAACCCTGCAGGCTGCGCTCAAGGCAAGCGTTCTCTACCGCGAACTGTCCGACATGAAAGTGCAGTCGGCAACCGTATTCCTTGATGCATGTTTCAGCGGAGCAAGCAGTGAAGGCGCTCTTACAGCCCTTGTAGATGGAGCTGGAATAAAGATAACCCCGAAAGAAGACGCCCTGTTCGGCAACCTCGTTGTGTTCAGTGCCACGAGCGAAGCCGAAATAGCCTATCCCTACGAAGAAAAGCAGCACCGTATGTTCACCTATTTCCTGCTGAAAAAGTTGCAGGCAACAAAAGGCGAAGCAACATACCACGATCTGGCAAGCTACATCATTACCAATGTCAAATCCTACGCTTTCGATGTAAACCGTAAAACGCAGACGCCCAAAGTCCAGATGTCATACGACATAAAAGACAACTGGGAAAAATGGCGACTGATAAAATAACAACAACTTAAAAATGAACATCATGCAAAAGTTTTTTAAACAAACGAGAGAAATGGAGGCGGATACCATTCAAAAAAACGGGGCGAGTCCGAAAAGCCGGAAGATGAAAGGATTTAATTTTAAAGTGTTTGCAATGCTTTTCTTTATGCTAAGCACCTTTGTTTTCGCAGGGTGCGAGAAGGAAAAAGAAACAGGCGATGAAAGTGAGCAAACGCCGCCGCCAATCATAAATACAGACGATTATGCAAATGCAAATGTGCTTTTGCCGAAAGATTGGAATGGGAAATTTGTATTGGTTAACTCATGGGAATGGATTTGGTGTCAAGATTGTTTTGACGATTATGGTATTCTGGATAATGATCCTACATATTACAAATATCCTTTATCGCCCAATGTTGTGATAGAAGCAGGTTTGTATGAGTACGAAGAAGATCACCCGTTCTATACAACAAGAAAAATGACTGTGAATGAATTTGCAGATTACATGCGAACGCTGGGATATGGTGTCGAAGGAGAAGATTGTGCTATCGGAATCGTGGCTAATGTTATCTACGAAAATAAAATGATTACGGAAATTTTAGAAATGTACGTGCCTTAATATTGTAATCGGATAAATATTAATTAAATACAATTTTATAATGAAAAAGATATTATTTTTAGCAGCAATTGCAGTTTTGACCGCTTTTTGGGGAACAGAAAATGCTTGGGGGCAATTGTCTTCAACTGTGGACAAGTATCATTATTATCCAGATTACAATTCAAGTATTTATTATGGTTATTATGAGGACGGATCCCAATATGGCACAAATGGTATATATTGTAATTTTGGTTTTACGCCTACGCAGGTCGTTTACGGAAAAGTTACTGGAACTGGAGAAAACGAAGTTTCCAATAAAAAAACATCCTACGCAAGCGCAGGCGGTGGCGTGTATCGTCTTACCGATATTTATTGCGATTGGGATGGAGCAAAAATCAAAATTTGGGCAACCAATGGCTCATCTACTTCTACAATATATATTAATAATTTTATAGGACACCCGCAAATAATTTCGCCAAGCAATAATGCTTCGTATAATGCAGATTCAAATATAAGTGTAAAAGTTAGTCGTAACAGTTCGCGTGTTGGCATTGTGAAATATGCTTATGTTACAATTTATGATGATGATAATAACACATCTAATCCACCTACAACTACGGCGACACATGATTCTGGCGACACTGAATGTTATAGCGATTACAGTTTTAGTCCAAATCGTGGACCTTATGTTAAGATTATTGCACAAAATAATAATGGAGCTTGGTCTAAACCAAAATGTATTCAAGTAAATCAAACCATTACTTTAGATAAGCAAGGTGGTAGCGGCGGAACTGAAAAAGTATATCCGACTTATGGTTCGTCAATGCCAAGCGGCGCTTCAGCCCCAAGTAGAACTGGATATGAATTTGGCGGCTATTATACAGGTACTGGCGGTAGTGGAACACAATATTATACTTCCTCAATGGGCAGTGCAAGAAATTTTGATTTGACAGGTAATCCCAAGCTATATGCGAAATGGACTTGTATTACACCATCAACACCTGGCTCCATTTCCGGCACAACGACCGTATGTGCTGGTGGCGGTTCACAGACTTACAGTATTTCGTCAGTATCAGGCGCAACAAGTTACACTTGGACTTTGCCTGGCGGATGGTCGGGCAGTTCTACAAGCACAAGCATTTCTGCTACTCCTGGTTCAAGCGCGCAAAGCGGCAATATTACGGTAACAGCAAATAACAGTTGCGGCAGCAGTTCTACAAGGTCATTGCCTGTAATAGTCAATACTCCGCCGACAGCTCCGACAAGCATAAATAGCAGTAACGGAACTACAATATGTTCGGGCAGTTCCACCACATTAACTGCTTCAGGTGGCAACACAGGCAGCGGTTGTACTTATCAATGGTATAGTGGAAATTGCGGTAGTGGCAGTGTGTTAGGAACAAGTTCATCAATAACAATAAGTCCAACCGTCACAACTACATATTATGTACGCAGAGTTGGTACTTCGCCCTGTAGCAGCACAACAACTTCTTGTGCTTTGGTAACTGTAATGGTTAATTCCGCACCATCAACACCAGGCTCCATTTCAGGCACAACGACCGTATGTGCTGGTGGCGGTTCACAGACTTACAGCATTTCGTCAGTATCAGGCGCAACAAGCTACAATTGGACTTTGCCTGGCGGATGGTCAGGCAGTTCTACAAGCACAAGCATTTCTGCTACTCCTGGTTCAAGTGCACAAAGCGGCAATATTACGGTAACGGCAAATAACAGTTGCGGCAGCAGTTCTACAAGGTCATTGCCTGTAACCGTCAATACTTCGCCGACAGCTCCGACAAGCATAAGTGGCACAACCACGATTACTAATGGGCAAAGTACAACATTGACCGCATCGGGCGGTAGTACAGGTAGCGGTAGCACATATCAATGGGGAACAGGAAGTTGTGGCAGCAATATTATATCAGGACAAACATCTGCTTCAATAACTGTAAGCCCAACAACTACAACTACTTATTGGGTGCGCAGGATAGGGACTTCGCCTTGTAACAGCACAACAACGTCCTGTGCAACGCAAAGTGTAACGGTAAATCTTTCTCCAGCCAACGACCTGTGTGCCAACGCTATCTCTTTGTCGTGTGGCACAATCGTATCGGGTACTTTGGCAGGCGCAACACCGACGATAAGTATTTCATATACTGATTATGGTAATAAAAACGATGTATTTTATTATTTTACAGCGCAAAATTCAGGTAATCATACTATTACATTGAATAATTTCTCTGATGATAAAGATTTGTTCCTATATTCAAGTTGCAGTACAACAACAGCATTGTCTTCTTCTTCAGGCAGTACTTCTTCCGAAACAGTGACATATAACTGTACGGCAGGGACAATTTATCGCATAAGGGTCGTCGATTTTAGCGGCAATGGTGGAACTTTTAATATTAAAGTCGATTGCCCGTCTGTTAATGACTGTAAAACCCCGCCTGAATACGATTATGCTTTACCAACCCCGGCAACAGAGTGGCAATATCATTATGGCAGTATCAATTCTGTAGAAGGCGCTCCGCTTAGTTGTTATATGTATAGAGTATCTATTACTTCAGGGCAAACATATTCCTTCCAAACACGCAAAGAAGGGGGGACAATGCCAAATTTTAATCCGGAGTTATATATCTATGATAACAATGGCTCACAAATATATTGGACTGGTGATAATAGTAATGTAACTTACACCTTTAACTACACAGGTTTTGCTTTTATTCGAGTATCGGAATACGGAGGTGCAGGAGCCAGTACAATTACAACTGGCACTTATATGCTGGCTTACAAGAAAATAGAAACTCCTGATAACGATAATTGTTCCTCCGCTATATCTTTATTATGTGGAGATGCAAAAACAGGCACATTGGAAGGTGCAACACCTACAACAACTTTTAATAAAGACCCTGAACTCAACGATGTGTTTTATAAATTTACAGCCACTAATGCAGGAAACTATACCGTTACAATGACTAAATCCAGTACGGACAATATAGATTTAATGTTGTATTCCGGTTGTGACGTTGTAGATTATTTGCAGAGAAATGAAAGTGATGGCACCACTTCTATATCTGTAACTCATCCTTGTACAGAGAACACTACTTACTATATCAGATTAACGGATTACATGCCCGCTAAATATGGTCATTCAGGTGGCAGCATTAGTATTAAAGTGGATTGTCCTTCGCCTGTTATAGCCCCAACAGTTACAACTCTCATTGCTACCAACATTACACAAACAACAGCTACATTGAACAAATCGGTAACGGCAGGCAGTGAAACAATTACAGCGCAAGGATTTAAATACAAAAAAACTTCTGAAAGCTCATGGGCTACAAGTACAAATGGCAGTTTAACAGGGCTAACCGCAAACACAGAATATCAGTTCTATGCCTACGCAACAACCGCAAGCGGCACAACCAATGGCGAGACATTGATGTTTACAACGCTTGTCCCTGCTCCTGCCAACGACTTGTGTTCCAATGCCATTTCTTTGTCTTGCGGCACGCCTGTGTCAGGTACTCTGGCTGGAGCAACACCCACCATCGACTTAACTTACGATTATGATCCACAAAATAGCGATGTATGGTACATGTTCACAGCAAACTCTGTCGGAAACTACACTATTACATTTAGTAAACCCGATGCATCGGCGCATAATATTGATGTGGGAGTGTATTCTTCCTGCAGCAGCACATCGAACCTGATGCGTATCATAAACAATGCTACTTCAGGGTCGCTTACCTGTTCTGCAAATTCTATCTACTATATTCGCGTCATAGACATTAATTCTTACGGGGGCAGTGATTTCAGCATTAAGGTTGATTGCCCCGATATAGTTGATTGCAAAACTCCGCAAACACTTTCGGTTTTAGTGATTGAACAGGATCCTTATTTAAAAACAAAAAATAATGAGAGAGCCAGCGTTTATCTAAATCAAGACAAAGATCGGGTTGTAAATGATTTAATTGACGATATCAGTTACAGTTCACATGGAAATATAATTGTCAATATTGTAAAAAAGGAACATTTGGATGAATTTGCTACTTTTAAATCGCAAATACCTTTGAAAAATGGAGAAAATTCCTATCAGCTTGATGAAGAAACTTGGCTGGAAATAATGAAAGATGGTTGGTATGGATTTTGGGATAATCCATACGTGAAAAATATCCAGGCGCTTAGTTATGATTATGATTATTTAATCAATAAATTTGACCTCGTAAATAGAAGAGATCGAGGTGAATTTGATGAAGTCTGGCTGGTGAATGTTGATCCGGAAAACAATTATGAATCAATGATGGTTGGGGCTTCTGCTTATTGGATTAATGGTAGTCCAAATATAAAAAATACGACTAATTTTAAAATAATGAATGTTTCTATTTCTCGACCCGATGCGAATTTTGAATGTTTCGGTCACGCTGCAGAAAATATTTTAAGAAAAGTATTTGGCTATAGGTTTGATTCATATACAGAGAATGCCTACACTGTAAATAATATAAATGATTTGAATCTATGGGAACGTTTTTGCTTAAATGAACATGCAACACCGGGATATTCTTCAGCAGGTAATGTTCATTTTGCGCCAAACAGTGTTTCTGATTATGATTGGGAAAATAAGACACTGGTACAAAGCAGTTGGATTGACTGGCTTGATTATCCAAATTTAACAGGAAAGACAAAAGCATCAAACAGTGATGATTGGGTCCCTTTTACAAACAGTCAATTTTCAGCGGCAAGACAGCATCACAGGTGGTGGTTTTCGCTTATGCCACATCTTTGTGAAGGTAGGACAAAAGAGGGATATTCAAATAATTGGTGGGATTATTTATTTATCGGTGATTATGTAACTAACATTACAAATAATAATTCTAAAAGTGAATATGCTGTAAATGAATATATTACGTTGAATTTTAGATTAGATTATTTAACCGGTAATGTTGAATATCGGACATTAGATAATGTGGGTATAAATGATTTAAATGTTCAAATAGGGAATGATAATATAGTAAAATTGGAAGGTGAAATGTTAAAAACCATATCCACTGGAAATACTTACATAAGAATATATTATGATAATAAATATGCGGACTTTGAAATTAATGTTTCTACAAACGGTCTTGACGAAATATCACCAAATACAATTTCCATTTTCCCCGTCCCCACCCGCAACGATCTTTTCATTCAATCCGATTCGCCGGTTGAAAAAGTTGAAGTTTGCTCGTTGACAGGCGATTTGCTAATGCGATACGACAGTTTTAACAGGAAAATCTCCGTATCGGCATTGTCGCAGGGCATTTACCTGCTAAAAGTTTACACCGATAAAGGGACAACGGTCAGAAAGATTGTTAAGGAATAGATTTTTAGTATATTAAATTAAAAAATTCGCAAACAAGTTTCTAAGATAGCTGCAATGTTTTGAATATCAAAATATTGCAGCTATATCATTTTTCATTTGTCTTCTAATAATTAAAAACTTATACTACGATTTATTAAAACAAAGTGGCGGTGTAAATGTATCTGATATTGAAAACAATTTTGGAAGTTATCCAAAACAACGATAGCATAAATCCAAAACAAATTAGTGAGTTGGTCAATATACCTCACTGAACAGAGTCCCTAAAACAGGGGGATATTATCTGAAAAAATAAACGGCTATTTTTTCACGTCTTTCAATGCACGAATCAACTGTCTGAATCGCGTATTTTTAGATGTAAAACATAAAATGAAACCTGCTGCCAGTATAATATAACCGGAATATGTGATACCGCGCCCTGCAACATCTTTATTAACAGACAAAATACTGCCTTTTCCGTCTTTATCATACGACGACTGAAAGAAGCGGTATCCCTTAAAATCAAGTGTGTTATTCATGGATATTTTTTTTTCAAACGACTGATTATCTGCATGAATGATTACTCTGCTTTCGAATGATGAAGGAGTATGCGACATCGGATAATGCGTTATCGTGAATTTTGCAAGTTCTATCTGGAATGGCATAATATGACGGAAATCTCCCCTGTTGGTCATTATATGTATGTCGCCTGTCTTTTCACCTTCCCGCAGGTGAATACTTCCTTCTTTCCCGAAGAAATGGGTAGTAAATGCACCTGCCAGGATAATTATAAATGCAAAATGAATAAGCATAAATCCAATTTTTCTTTTCTGGAAAAGCCTGTGTTTAAGAGAAGTAGAAATGAAATTGAGGATTAAGAGGAATTGCAGGAAAAAAAATGCAGGCGAATAATAGATAATTATTTTCGCCGCCGTTGTTCCCAGCTGTTTTTCAATAAAGGTGGCTATCGCCAGTCCGAAAGCATAAACTGCCAGAAGGACGATAGCCGTTTTGTATGAGGAAATTAAGCCATTTCCCATTGTTCGCGCAACAGTTTAACCGATTCCGGTATTACGATTTTTCTGTCGCCCTGACAGCCGCACTCGTAACTTATGTATTTGTTGTAGCCAATCATTTTCAGGGCTTTAAAACCTTCTACATAGTTATCGGCTTCGCCGTCTTCGCTCGGCATACTCCGCCGTTTGCGACTGGCGATGTGTACATGTTGCAGATATTCTCCGGCGGAAATAAATGCGCCTTTATCGGAAGTTTCCTCCGACGTCATGTGCCAGAAATCGCCCATGCAGCGCACACCCTGACTGTTTATATCCCTGCAAATTGACGCAGCGTCGCTTACTAAGCGAAGGTAGAATGCTTCGTTCCTGTTCAGTGGCTCCAGGATAATGCTTGTTCCATTTTCAGCTGCATAGTTGCCCATTTCGGCAAGCTGCTCGCAAAGGAAAGCTCTCGTTTCCGACGTATGAGGCAGTGCAGGAACTTGCCCGTTGAACCCAGGTACAATTATAACTCCTGTCGAGCCAAGTTCGCCTGCTGCGGCAATGATTTCTTTCATCGTATCCATACATTCTTTCCGTATTGCAGGATCGGTTGAAAGAATAAATCCCCTGAATCCTGCGCATATAGCGCTAACCTTAATATTGCGTCCGTTAAGAGCCTGTTTGATTTCATCCACGCGACAGGCAAGTCCGCCGCCTCCCGGTTCAAAACCGACAATGCCCAGACTTTCCATATAGTCGAATTTTTCAGCCAATGTTTCTCCCGGAGCTATACCTTCCTGAAAAGAAAGTTTCAACTCATAATTTTTATTTTTTTCGCAACATTCCTTATCCTTTTCGCAACTTTTTTCTTTTGAGCAGCATGAAGTAATTAATGCGCCGCCCAGCGTTGCTACAACGGGAGCAGACAGGGATGTTTTTAAAAAATTCCTTCTATTGATAGCCATAATATTATCCTTTAATGCCCGGAACGGGAACTGTGAACTTACTCATATCCATTTTATTCAAATCCAGATCTGCCGGAGTATAATCCAGCGGAGAAGCTGTCATTTGTTCCCATGTAGTCTGTTCGCCGGTATAGGCTGATTCGCGTCCCATTACTGCTGCCATATTTGGTACGGCAATTTCAGAAGCCTGGTCAATAGGTTTACCGCTACGGATATGATTTATCCAGTTGACATGTTCCAGCACGTAGGGATTAGTTTGTTTGAAAGCTGTTTTTTCCTGTTCTCCGTCGTATTTCCATACAACATTGCCTTTCAAATCTTTTATAACAACTTCCCCGTTTCCTGTTGACCATGAGCCTTTGCTGCCCTGAATAAATTCGCTTACATCATTAGAGCAAGCGTCAATCTGGCGACACATGCTATGCAGGTGAATACCGTTTTCCATAACAAAATCAACGCTGAAATTGTCGAACTGGTCGCCCGTAACGCGGCGCTGGCGCGAGCCGAATCCCGTAGCGCTGACAGGCTTTAATCCGCTGAACCATGTAAATACGTCAATATTGTGTACATGCTGTTCAACAATATGGTCGCCCGACAGCCATTTCCAGTTCACCCAGTCTTTGATCATCCATTCGCCATCGCCCCAGTTGTTTTCGCGAGTTCTGTACCACAGTTTGCCTCCATTCCAGTAAACGGCGCCACCTGTAATTTCGCCAATAGCTCCGTCCATAATTTTCTTGTACGATTCAACGTAGCGGCGTTCATGACGGCGTTGCGTACCCGTAATAACGCACAGATTTTTTGCTGCTGCCTGTTTTGCTGTAGCCATTACGGTTCGATAACCGGCAGGATCGACGAAAACCGGTTTTTCGAGGAACGTATGTTTTCCTTTTTCGGTTGCATACTGGAAATGCAAAGGACGGAAAGCTGGCGGCGTTGCTATAAGAATAACGTCAACATCGCTGTCAATCACTTGTTTGTATGCGTCGAAGCCTGTAAAACGGCTGCTTTCAGGAACATCTATATTCCTGTCGTTTTTTAAACGTTCTGCAATAGCATCAACTTTTTCCTTAAACACATCTCCCACTGCCGTTATAGTCAGCCCATTACCGGCATTGAGAAAATCAAAAACGCTGCCGCTGCCTCTGCCGCCGCAGCCAATAAGACCTGCCTTTAATTCTTTTCCGTCGTTAGCCAGATCGTTCAAAACCGGAACATAATATGTGCCGGGTTCTTTAAGCGGTTTGTCTTTCTGCGCGGAACTTCCGCTGCAAGAGCTTATTATAGCTGCGCCACCACCCAAGCCTGCTGTTCCAAGCGCACCCATTAATGCAGAATTTTTCAAAAAGGATCTTCTGCTTATCCCATTCTCATTTTTCATTTTTTTTGGACTAATGTTTAATATTTAATGTTTGTGTGAAATTATTGCTACAAATATACATGAAATTTTTGAATTGTGCATATACAGACAAAAAATTAACGTAAAAATTTATATTGCCAAACATTTGAATTATACGTTGAAAATATGTACCTTTGCATCCGCAAAAATCAATATTGTATTAAAAATATAAATAGTATGGAAATAGTAAAGATTACAGGCAGAGAGATTCTGGATTCTCGTGGCAATCCTACGGTAGAAGTAGATGTGCTTCTGGCGTCGGGATTTATGGGACGTGCAGCAGTGCCGTCGGGAGCCTCTACGGGTGAAAACGAAGCGCTGGAATTGCGCGACGGCGATAAAAAACGTTACTTGGGCAAAGGAGTACAAAAGGCGGTGGAAAATATCAATAAAGTGATTGCACCCGCCATAGTAGGTATGAGCGCTTTGAATCAACGCGGCATTGATAAGAAAATGATTGCATTAGATGGTACGTCAACCAAATCCAATTTGGGCGCAAATGCCATTCTTGGCGTATCGCTGGCAGTGGCACGCGCAGCTGCAGAGTATCTGCAAATACCTTTGTATCGCTATATTGGCGGCACAAATACTTACAGTTTGCCTGTTCCGATGATGAACATTATAAATGGCGGTTCACATTCTGATGCGCCAATTGCATTCCAGGAATTTATGATTCGTCCTGTGGGCGCTCCAAGTTTCAAGGAAGGCTTGCGTTATGGAGCAGAAGTGTTCCACGCTTTGAAAAAAGTATTGCACGATCGCGGTTTAAGTACGGCTGTGGGCGACGAAGGCGGTTTTGCTCCAACACTGAAAGGAACAGAAGACGCATTGGAATCTATCCTGACTGCTATTAAAAATGCAGGTTATGAACCAGGAAAAGATATTACAATTGGTCTTGACTGTGCTTCTTCCGAATTTTATAAAGACGGAATTTACGATTACACAAAGTTTGAAGGCGCTGCAGGAGCCAAGCGTACTTCTGCTCAACAGGCTGATTATCTGGCTGAATTAGTTAGCAAATACCCAATCGATTCTATCGAAGACGGTATGAGCGAAAACGACTGGGACGGCTGGAAAATCCTTACCGACAAAATTGGCAATAAATGCCAGTTAGTAGGCGACGACCTGTTTGTAACCAATGTAGAGTTTTTGAAAAAAGGTATCCAATCAGGTTGCGCTAATTCTATCTTAATTAAAGTTAATCAGATAGGTTCGCTGAGTGAAACTTTGGACGCTATTGAAATGGCGCACCGTGCAGGTTATACTTCTGTTACGTCGCACCGTTCGGGCGAAACAGAAGATTCAACGATTGCCGATATTGCCGTAGCAACTAACTCAGGACAAATAAAAACAGGCTCATTAAGTCGTTCAGATCGTATGGCTAAATACAATCAATTGCTTCGTATAGAAGAAGAATTGGGCGACTTGGCAGTGTATGGATATAAAAAAGCATAATAAAATAATAACTTTTGATAAAGTATTCAAAAATTAGGAGGAGGGATAGCCCGTTAGGGTCGTCCCTCTTTTTTTATTTCGTATGCCTATATAACTTTTTTCCTCAGCTCAAAATCCCTGCCCAGATATTTTTCCCGCACAACAGGATTTTCGGCAAGCTCTTCGGCAACACCTTGAAACAGGACCTTCCCTTCAAATAAAAGATATGCTCGGTCGGTGATGCTTAAAGTTTCGTGAACATTATGATCGGTTATCAGGATGCCGATGTTTTTGTGTTTAAGTTTTCCCACAATCTGTTGAATGTCCTGAACTGCAATAGGATCGACGCCTGCAAAAGGCTCGTCCAGCATGATGAATTTCGGGTCTATAGCCAGACATCGAGCTATTTCCACACGACGTCGTTCACCACCCGACAGTTGGTCGCCCAAATTTTTCCTTACTTTTTGCAAGCCAAATTCAGCAATCAGGCTTTCTAATTTTTCTTTTTGATAATCATCCGTTTGCTTAGTCATCTCCAAAACCGAGCGGATATTATCTTCAACCGTCATTTTACGAAACACCGACGCTTCCTGAGCCAGGTATCCGACGCCATTTCGGGCGCGTTTGTAAACAGGAAACTGGGTTATATCTGCATCATCCAGAAAAATTTTTCCTTCATTTGGCGTAACTAATCCTACAGCCATATAAAAAGTAGTGGTTTTTCCGGCTCCGTTTGGTCCTAATAAACCCACTATCTCTCCTTGTTCCACATAGATAGAAACATGATCGACTACCGTCCTGTTCCTGTATTTTTTCACTAAATTTTCAGTACGAAGAATTTTTTGTTCCATTATAAATCGCTATTTAGCAGCAAAAGTAGTAAAAAAACATTACATTTGCATTTTATTTCGAGAAGCAAAATAATTATTTATGATTAAAGCATTACAAAATTTTGGAGAATACGTACTCCTGATGCGTCGCAGTATCACAGCTCCCGAAAAATGGAGCGTATTTTTCAGGCAAACACTTAAAGAAATATTCAAACTGGGAGTTGATTCGTTGTGGATTGTTATTTTTATATCCATATTTATTGGCGCGGTAATGACAATACAAGTATCGCTTAACATTCAGTCGCCTGTTATTCCGGATATTACCATTGGTTATATCACTCGTGAGGTCATTTTGCTGGAATTTTCTTCCACCATCATGTGTTTGATTCTTGCCGGAAAGGTAGGTTCAAATATAGCCTCCGAATTGGGAACCATGCGCGTGACAGAACAAATTGATGCTTATGAAATCATGGGCGTCAACTCTGCCAATTTCCTTATTTTGCCTAAATTAGTTGCATTTGTAGGATTTATCCCCGTGCTGGTTATTTTCAGTATGTTTTTTGGTATTATGGGCGGTTATTTTATCGGTTGGACTACCGACATATTCACCGCAGGCAAATATGAAAAAGGTATTTTATTCTGGTTCAGAGCTTATTATATCGGATATTCCTTTATAAAGTCAATGGTATTCGCCTTTGTCATTGCGTCAACGTCTTCATATTTTGGATATAATGTTAAAGGTGGCGCTTTGCAGGTAGGAAAGGCAAGTACCAATTCGGTAGTAATGAGCAGCGTGTTGATTTTGGCTTTAGATTTAGTAATGACTCAAATAATGCTTACAAAATGATTGATGCGAGAAATATTAACAAATCGTTTGAAGGAAAAAAAATATTAAAAAATATTTCTGCTTCTTTCGAGAAGGGAAAAACTAATCTGATTATCGGGCGAAGCGGCTCCGGTAAAACTGTGTTCATGAAAATTCTTATTGGGCTGTTGTATCCCGATTCGGGCGAAGTTTTGTACGACGGACGAAATATCATTAAAATGCCAAAAAAAGAATTAAAAGCTCTGCGTATGGAAATGGGTATGCTATTTCAGGGGGCGGCTCTTTTCGATTCGATGACAGTGCTGGAAAATGCCATGTTTCCGCTTACCATGTTTACTAAAAGCAGCAAAAAAGAAAGGGAAAAAAGAGCGTGTTTTTGCTTAGAACGTGTAAATCTGTTAGAAGCAAGTAATCTTTATCCTGCCGAAATAAGTGGAGGTATGATGAAAAGGGCGGCTATTGCAAGGGCTATAGCCCTGAATCCAAGATATTTGCTTTGCGACGAACCTAATTCAGGCTTGGATCCGAAAACAGCCCTTCTTATTGACGAGTTAATCCACGACATAACAAAAGAATATAACATGACCACTATCATCAATACGCACGACATGAATTCTGTTATGAATATTGGAGAAAAAATTATTTTTATCGACGAAGGCGAAAAAGAATGGGAAGGCAGCAAAGATGAAATTATGAACGTATCCAACAGGACGTTAAACGATTTTTTATTTTCTTCCGATTTGTTCAAGCGAGCAAGGGAAGCAGAACACGTCGTAAATTAAAATACAGAGACACGAAGCTGCGCCAGAAATAGTTTTCAGTTTTTAGTTTTCAGCACTGGATTGCTTCGCTAACGCTCGCAATGACGTTTAATCCGCTAACGCGAGTTTGCATCCTGTGCCGATATAGTAAAAAAGTCACGGCTTATGAAGCCGCGCCAGCGAATAGTTTTCAGGGATCATCTGCAAAACCTTGTGTTTTGCGAGAAGGCGCGTAGCGCCAGTATCTTTGTAGCCGTGTGCGTAAGCGCACGGTAAAGGATGTACGGAATATAAACAGAGCAGCGTAGCTGC
>JAIRPX010000093.1 GCA_031256775.1 Dysgonamonadaceae bacterium | reverse complement strand
AGTATATTCGCCGTTCTTTTCAGAATGGACTCCCCATCCGTCTTTCAGAATACTGCGAACTTGAGTAATATCCGCACGAAGTCCGCTATCCCGCAGCTCGTCTATAAAATCTTTCGGGCAGCACAGTATTTTGTCCTCTCCGAGCCGTTCCATTACATCGCTGCAATAGGCTGCCATCTCCATTTCAATCTTGTTGGTGTTGTACTTTTTGATTTTCAGAAGTGCAGGTGTTTCAAGTTCAGGCGGATTAAACCACATGCGGGATTCATTTTTGGTTGAAAGTTTCCGATTAGAAAGGAAATACAGAAAATGCGGGATTTCTTTAAACATCTGTTTCCGCAGATTGATATTGTCCTTTTCTATTGGATTGATTTTCCGAACCCAAAACCTGACTTCTTCTTTCGGAATGATAATCGGATTTTTCTCGTTATTGGAACAAAGCACAAACTTTGCGAAAAACTCAATCTCTCTGCGGTCTTTTCCTTTGGCTTCAATCTTGTAATCGCCTGCCGTTGAAAGATTTTTAATTTTCTCGGTATCTTCCATCTTGTTCAAAAGTAATTCATCAACTAAAACCAACAGGCGATGCGCCCAGTCCGCATTAAACTGACTTCGGAAATCTTCATTTGTATTGAAGGTCGCGTTCTTTCCGAAAATCATTTTCAGGAAACGCAGAAAGGTTGTTTTACCTGTATTGCGTTCGTTGGAAACCAACAAAAGAATAGGCAACATTTGCGTAGGTCGAGTATAAAGGATTTGCAGATAATCCAAACCCAATTCTATTTGCTCGCCAAAGATATGTTCTAAAAAGGAACGGATGTAAGGAAACTCGCCAATACAGGGAACATGATTTATCGGCTCGTACTGATTCAAATATGTTCCATGCACTTGTTCATAGTGTACATGGTCGGGAATAATGCAAAAGCCATCGTATTTTTCAATTTCAGGCAAGTTGTTTTTGCCGTAATCCTGTCGGAGTGTTTCATAACTCCAGACAATCTTGTCCTCTACATAGTCGCCGCTGATGAGTGGTCGGCGTACTATCTTATACAAGGTCGTACCAACGCGGATATATTTTCCGCAGTCCTGTCTTTCTTTTTTCATCGAAATCACTTTTTACGTCTTGCACTTCGGGCAAGGATTAATGATACTTCCGAGAAATCGCGCTTGGGCTTGGTTTGCCCTTCCGCCCATAATAGAATGTCCTTTCGGGAAAATACCAGTTTTTGACCGAACTTCCGACAAGGAATATTGCCTGATGCAGTCAGTTTATACAGCTTCGCTTTCGACAGGATATAGCCGTATTCAGCTAACAAAGCGAGAGTGCTCGCTAATGTCATTGTGTCTATTTCTGTTTTCGGTTCTTGTTTTACCTGAAACAGTTTTGACACTTCTTCGTGTACAATAGCTCGAAGTTTTTCTTCTTCGGCAACAATGATATTGTTCATATTTTGCGTTTTTAAGATGAATAATGCACAAAGATATGAATGGAAGATACTGTTAATCAAATGAGTAATAGTGTAACACAGGTATGACAAGAGAGGACAAATGGAGACAAATGAGGATATTCAGATGCGGAAATTACGTATTTGTCCGGGTATTGTCTTAGAATAATGCAGATTTGTCTTAGGGTTGTTAAGCGATTAATTTTTTTTGAGGTTTTTTATATGTGTTCTTCGGAATGTTCCGTTTTATAGTTGTTAAGTTCTTGTAATACAGCGTCTGTGCTGAATGTTTCGTAATCCGGTAAATAGTTGGATTTGAGAGGCGTAATAAAACCTTTGTTTATCCAAGCGGTTAGGGTTTGGCGGGAGATACCGAGCATTTTGGCTAATCGAACACGGTTTATCAACTGTTCACCCTGAAATATTTCAATCGTGTTTTTCTTGGCAACAACATAATGCTGCAAGTGTTTTATGGCTTTATCTATTTCTTTAATAGTTGCTTCATAGCTGTCCAATACAGTCAGTTTTAAGGTTGAAAGGTCTTTGTCGGAATAGGCAGGGTTGTTGCGTAATTCTTCTATCAAAGCGGAATAAATATCCAATTCGTTCAGATTGATTGTTGTTAGTTTGCGGCGGGGCATAAATGGTTTTTAATGGATTGTATCAAAGAATGTTTCATCCATTTTTATCTCTCTGAAACGCTGCTGCAATTCTTTCATTCGCGCCATAATTGTTTCAAAAGGAATAGGTTGCTCATAGATAAATGTGTCATTCATATATCTATAATCATCTCTCCATAAATCAATTACCTCATTTTGAGGAACAAAATTGATTTGTGAAGGACGATGCGTAGAATAATCAACACCTTTCTCGCGTGTCATTATGGAACGATGTTCAACTATTGTTTTGTATAATTCGGTGTCGGCAAGTGCATCTTTTGCAAAATCAGTATCCATAAGTTTATGTAAATCATATAGATGCCTTGTCATTCGTTCGGAATGAATTCTCCCTTTTTGCAACGCCTCGTGCAACAAAAATGCTTTTTCAAGAAATGTCCGTTTGGGCGAAACCGTGTTTACAATAAAGTATTTATCAACAAAATTCTCATCGGGATAATTTTCGGCAATGATTGAGCGGATTTTTATCGGGGCAAATGGTTCTCGAAGTGAACGGCAACTGATTTCTACTTTCACCCAATATTTAAGATACTGATTTTCGGGAAATAAAGATTTGTATTTAATATTTAGAACTCGCGGATCTTTGTCAGACGATTCTGTCGTTTCCAATTCTACGGAAAATCCTGTAATTTCCGCTTCCGATAATTTATCGGTTAATTCTGCAACCAACTCATCTTGAATGTATTTGGATGATGATTTTCTCAATTTTTCTCTTTGGTTTTTACTCGAAACATTAGTAATACCGAAAAATTCACGGCTTATTGCTATGTCAATATCTTCCGAAAAACGCTCTACCAAATTCCAGCACTTGCTTAACGATGTTCCGCCTTTGAAAACAATAAAATCTGCACATCTCGTTTCAAACAAGGCTTTTAAAGTCATTGTTACCCACCAGTCTTTTTCAATTACTTCGTGAGGAAGTCCGGTCGCCAATGAAGCGACATTAATTGTATCAATGCGTTCCTGCTCCGGTAATTTCAACCACTTATTCATTGTTTGTGAGTTTTTTAATGATTTTTGAAATCCATTCAGGGGCAAGCATCAAGTCATGAACGATATTTTCTTCTTTTTCCAACGCCAATGCCTCTTTTATCAGTTTAAGTTCGCCGTCTGTTGCCTTGTCTTTTCCGATTTCTTTCAATGCAAAAATGACCAAAGTAGATATTTTTCCTTTGAATGACAAATGTTTAGCAACCGTTTTTTTGAATCTGACAGTCGCTTTTTTGCCTACTTTAATCACTCTCGGTGCTCCGTCCGTCAAAAAAATTACTCTCATCGGAACGTGTGTCGAAAGTCCAAGCCTGTTCAGTGCGTACAATCC
>JAIRPX010000085.1 GCA_031256775.1 Dysgonamonadaceae bacterium | reverse complement strand
ATTACTTTGCCATCGGAAATGATTAAAACAAAAAATATAGGCGAATGGAAAAAAAATCTTCCTGATTTATCCAAAAGACCCTGTATTTTTGCTATTTACAAGTAGATGGCTGGGGTTGTCATATAAACTCAAATCCCTATGCTTTAAGCATCCTGTTGATAAAGTGTCGTCTCTGCAAGGTTCTAAAATTTCTGCACAAAAACTGAAATCGCAGTAAAAATAGCCCGTTATTAAGTATTATGTATTATCTTTGAGCCTTTAAATTTCAAATTACTATAATTTATGACTTATATTAAACATTCTATTTTATTTTTATTTATTTTATTGTCTGCAAGTGTTTTAGCTCAGGAAGAAATAAAGGTTTCCAAACTGAAAGTTTCGCCTTTGATTCCAGTGTATAATCCTTTATTAATTGATACTGCGGATGTTAATAAAAAAGGATTTGACAACAAATTATTGCTTCAAACTCAAATAGATTTACAAACTGTCAGGAAAAGCAAAGAAGTGTTAACCGCTAAGGAAAATGGAATTGTTTCAATGCCTTTTGCTACTTACGACAGTAAAATGCCGTCGTGCGAAAATGCAATTCAACTTCTGGCATTCAATATCGACGCCGACCGCTATTGCAAGGCGGAATTGTCGATTACTTCTACCGATATGTTCGAGGTTTATGTTAACAGTAAAAAGGAAAAGGCGAAGGAAACGAAAGAAGACAGCCTGGCTAAAGCGAAAGAGATTACCGTTGACCTGACTTTGGAGCCTTTCCGTTATGAAGTGATTATTAAACGTCTGGCTAACGTGAAAAATTTCAACGAATCGGAATTGAAGATTTTTGTTAAACCGTCAAAAAATGATTCTGCTGCAGTCATAACGGTTAATACCGATACGAAAAGAAGAATTTCCATTCAGGATATTTTAGATGGCAACCGTGTGACTTCCTGCTCTTTATCTCCTTCGGGAAAATATTACCTGATTAATTTCAAAAATGGATTTCCGGGAGGGAAAAGCACCAACTCATTGGAACTCAGAGAAATACAAACGAATAAATTAATTTATCGCTTTCCTTCCGATGTATATCCGAAATGGCTGCATAAAGAAGATAAACTAATCTATTCCAGGTCGGGAGCAAATGAAAAGGATTTATTCATACTTGAACTGCCTGCCTTTGAAGAAAAAAAAATAGCAAGCGATATTAAAATGGATTATTATGAAATATCTCCTGATAATCAGTTTATTATCATTACCAATAAAAGTGAAATTCCCGCTGACAAGGGCGATTTAAAGCGAGTTTTGTCTCTTGGAGACCGTTCTGGCTCTTTCAGAAACCGTAATTCCCTGTACTTGTACAGTTTAAAAGATAAAATGCAACAGCAGCTGACTTTCGGACGCACTAATGTGAGGCTGGCTGACGTCAGTCCCGACAGTGAAAAAATCCTGTTTTTCACTTCTGAAGAAATTTCCGAGCGTCCATTCCATTCATCCACACTTTATGAAATGGATTTGAACACGCTGAAAGTTGATACCTTGTTTAAAGATAATTTTATTTCAAACGCTGTTTATTCGCCTGATATGAAAAAAATATTGATAACCGGAAGTTCCGAATCGTTCAATGGCGCAGGATTGAATATCCTGGAAGGACAAATTCCTAACAGTTATGATAATCAGGCTTTTATATATACGCGAAAAACGAATGGAATAGATCCTGTAACAAAAAATTTTAATCCAAACGTGCTGGATGTACAATGGGCGCAACAGGATGGCAATATTTATATTCGCGCAGAAGACAAGGATTATGTGCGCATATATCAGTATGATACGTCTTCAGGAAAGTTCACGGCGCTGGATTTGCCGGAAGATATTATCGCTTCTTTCCAGATAGCGGAAACCGGAACAACAGCTTTGTTTAGAGGAGAAAGCACAGCAAATGCCTACCGCGTTTATCATTATGACATAAAAACAAAAAAATCACTGTTGCTTGCAGATCCGTTTAAGGAATATTTGGATGAATTGAGCCTCAGCCAGGTGAAAAGCTGGTCGTTTACAACAGATTCGGGATCGCTAATCGACGGACGTTATTATTTGCCATACAATTACGAAGCAGGAAAAAAATATCCAATGGTCGTTTATTATTACGGAGGAACGTCGCCAACTTCCCGAATATTCGAATCGACATATCCTTTACAAACTTACGCAGCTCAGGGATATGTTGTGCTTGTTTTGCAGCCTTCCGGAACAACAGGTTTCGGACAGGAATTTTCAGCTCGGCATGTTAACGCATGGGGAAAACCTACTGCACAGGAAATTATAGAAGGAACACGAAAATTCTGTTCTGAACACGATTTTGTTAACAGCAATAAAATAGGCTGTATAGGAGCCTCTTACGGCGGATTTATGACGCAATATGTTATCACGCAAACTGATTTGTTCGCTGCTGCCATTTCTCATGCCGGAATAAGTTCTATTGCAAGCTACTGGGGCGAAGGTTATTGGGGATATGCCTACAGTGGAGCTGCAAGCGCGTACAGTTATCCATGGAACAATCAGGATTTGTATGTAAAGCAAAGTCCTCTGTTTAACGCAGATAAAATAACTACGCCTCTGTTGCTACTGCACGGAACAGCCGATACAAATGTTCCCATCGGCGAAAGTATCCAGATGTTCAATGCTTTGCGGATACTGGGAAAAACAGTGGAATTTGTTCAGGTACAGGGAGAAAATCATGCCATATACGACTACAAAAAACGTATCGAATGGAATAAAACTATTCACGCATGGTTTGCCAAATGGCTGAAAGATCAGCCGGAATGGTGGGACGCACTGTATCCTGAAAAATAATTTTTTTATAATGCCAAATGAAAAAGATTTTTATTATCATTCTTATATTAAACTGTGTTAAATGGGGAGGATTTAACGGGTTTTCCGGATATGTTTTTTCGCAAAATATTGTATGGAACGCTGGCATTTATCCTTTTTTCCAGAATACTGAATTTGGATATTCCAAAGTGCAAATGCCTCAAACAATGGCAGGTGTGCATGTTGCGCCTGAAATCGGTTTGTGCTGGGATAAAAACAGGATTTTTGCAGGCATTGACCTGATGCACGAATGGGGAAGCAATAAAGCCATTGATTATTCGGATGTTATTGCTTATTATGAATATGCAGGAAAGCCTTTCCGTTTCTATATGGGAGCTTTTCCACGAAGGATGGCACTGGAAAAATATCCGCGTATGTTCTTTCAGGATTCGATACTTAATTACCGCCCTGTGGTAAACGGACTTTTTTGGGAATTTTTTCACAGGAAAAATTATTTTAATGTCTGGTTGGACTGGACAAGCAGGCAAACGACCAGCCGGCATGAAGCATTTTTTATGGGATGGTCGGGACGATATAATGCAGGCGTAATGTATGGACAGCATTTTGGATATATGTTTCATTTTGCAGGTAAAATGAATCCTGAAATAGAAGAAGGATTGCACGACAACGGTTTGCTGCTGACTTCATTAGGCATTGATCTTGCTTCAAAAACAGGGTTTGAAAAATTGGAAGTCAATGCAGGCTGGTCTGTCGGGCTTGAGCGCGACAGAAGTATTGGCGATTGGCATTCTCCGCAGGGTTTACTTTCCGAAATAAAGGTTGAATACAGGGGATTAGGTCTTTTTAATACTTATTACAGAGGAGAAAGCCAGCAGGTCTTTTATGGCGATCATGGCAACGAGCTGTATTGGGGCGATCCTATTTACCGTTCAAAGGAATACAACCGCACTGATTTTTACCTTTGTTTCATAAATACTGATGCGATAAGTTTGAAATTGACTTATTCTCTGCATTTTACGGAAAAAACAATGTATCATGAACAGGCGCTCGCAGCTTCGATTAATCTTGGAAAAATGAAAAGTAAAAAGACAAAAAACTATAAATACATCTGGAGCGGCTGGTTCGACCGATTCAGATAAAGGGATACGGAACAATTAAGGAATTAGGAATTTGCTGGCGCGTCTGTTCGCCATGTATATCATTCATCTTGTCTTGTGTATCGTTTAAAAAACTTTTTTTGAAACATTGACGTAAATAAGTATGTCATATTTGTGTTTTTTTTGTACCTTTGTCGAAAACGGTACTCATATAATGATATTACTTTATAATACATATTTTTTTGCAAATTTTTAACTGATAAAAAATATCAACAAATGAACAAAACATTTTTTTTATTCATTACATGCTTGGCAATATTAACTGCCCATCCGTTTTATGCTTCGGATAAAGTGAAGGCTTTTCCCCGCAGCAAAGAAAAAACGGCTTTTCAAACATCCAGAGAATGGAAACCCGTAACAGACACTCGCGCCGATGTAGCCATTGTGTATGGAGTAGGCGGCAATCCTTCCGACAGAACCAAATCAATACGGTTTGAAGACAGGGTGCAGTCCTGGCGCGACAGAGGCTATAAAGCGCATTTTATGACTGGTATCGCATGGGGCGAATACCAGGACTATTTTACCGGAAAATGGGACGGGAAATGGCATCTCGACGAAGGTCAGGTTACTGTGAAAAGCGACACCATTTGGCACGGACGCATGGTACCATACATTGTCCCATCAAAAAATTTCCTCAATTACATGAAAGAAAAACATGTTAAGCGCGTTATAGACGCGGGTATTGATGCTATTTATATGGAAGAACCCGAATTTTGGATGCGCGGCGGATACAGCGAAGCCTTTAAACGCGAATGGCAGGAATATTATGGCTTTCCATGGCGTCCGCAACACGAATCGCCTGAAAACACCTACATGGCTAATAAACTGAAATATCATCTGTATTACAGGGCTTTGGAAGATGTTTTCACTTATGCAAAAGAATACGGCGAAAGTCAGGGGCTGGATGTGCGCTGCTATGTTCCTACCCATTCGCTGGTGAATTATTCGTCGTGGCAAATTGTAAGTCCTGAAGCAAGTCTGGCGTCGCTTCCCTGCGTAGATGGTTATATTGCACAGGTATGGACAGGCACTTCGCGCGAAAAAACTTTTTACAATGGACTGGAAAAGGAACGGGTATTTGAAAACGCTTTTCTGGAATACGGTTCAATGGAATCCATGACCCGTCCCACCGGACGCAAGATGTTTTTCCTTACTGATCCTATTGAAGACTGGGCGCGCGATTGGGCAGATTACAAGAAAAACTACCAGGCTACATTTGCTGCTCAACTACTGTATCCGACAATTGCCGATTATGAAGTAATGCCCTGGCCAGACCGCATTTATGAAGGATTATATAAAACCTGCGCCGATTGCGATACAAAAGAACGCATCCCCCGTTTTTATTCCACGCAAATGCAGGTAATGATTAATACCCTCAACGATATGCCGTTATCGGATAACCAATTGAACGGTTCGCAGGGTATAGGCGTGCTGATGTCAAATTCGCTTATGTTTCAGCGTTTTCCCGATCATGACGGATACGATGATCCGCGATTTTCCAATTTCTACGGGCAAACTTTGCCGCTACTGAAGCGCGGTATTCCAGTTAGTACAGTACACATTGAAAATACAGGTTACGCCGACACATGGAAAGATTTGAAAGTGCTGATCATGTCGTATTCCAATATGAAACCCATGAAACAGGAATATCATGACAATATAGCACAATGGGTTAAAAACGGAGGTTCGCTGGTTTATTGCGGTAGCGACGTAGACCCCTACCAGTCGGTTATGGAATGGTGGAATACCGGCGGCAACAATTTCAAAGCGCCGTCGCAACATCTGTTCCTGCAAATGGGACTGCCGGAAACTCCAACGTCAGGCGAATATTCATGCGGAAAAGGAAAAGTGTATGTTATTCGCGACGAGCCGAAAAACTTTGTATTACAGAAGAATAACGACATCTCATTTGTCAATACCGTACAAAAGGCATACGAAAAAAGAAAACTGACATTCAAAAACAATCTGTTGCTGAACAGGGGTAATTATCTGATAGCCGCAGTAATGGACGAAAGCGTATCTACCGTTCCCCTGAAACTTAAAGGACTGTATATCGACCTGTTCGATCCTGCCCTGCCCGTATTGCAGGAAAAAGTTGTCCGCCCCGGCGAACAGACTTTTCTGTATAACATAAAAAAAGTTGCCGGTCAGAAGAAACCGTCCGTATTATGCGGTGCATCAAGAATATACGACGAAACTGTTACAGAAAATTCATATATTTTTGTTGCAAAAAGTCCAGCAAATACAAACAATGTGTCGCGGGTGTATCTTCCCAAAACTCCTAAGAAAGTGACAATTACGAAAATATCTGGAGCGCCTGCCACAGACGCCTCTTACAAGTGGGATGCGAAATCGCATACTTGCCTTATAAAATTTGAAAATGATCCGGATGGAATAGTAGTGGAAATACAATAAAATGATTGATTGAATAAATGAATAATTGATAATTAAATTTCAATTATTCATTTATTGTTTATATTACATACAATTTTCCGCAAACACAAAACAAAATTGTCGCAAATATTTTGCAGTTCATTTATACTGCTTGCGGGTAAAATAAGGTTTTCTGTGGAAATTTTGAACAATTGTGTATGACACTTATTCAGGTCTTTTACGGATCATCTGCAAAACCTTGTGTTTTGCGAAAAGGCGCGTAGCGCCAGTATCTTTGTAGCCGTGTGCGTAAGCGCACGGCTACAAAGATGTTGCAGCTACGCTGCTTTTGTTCAGCGCGGTTTAAATGATATTTTGCAACAGGGTACTGGCGTCCAGTCCCATTCTGGAAAAGGCAAACCATTTTTTACCCAAATCCTTTAATGATGCTCCAATATGATACACGTCGCCGTCTATAAAAAGGAAGCGGTCGTGCGAGCGGGTAAACGTCTGAATGGTAACTGGAGGGTATTGAGCATTGTGTCTTTGTATGTCAAGTTGCAATTGGGATGATATTTGCGCGGTATAAATTGTGGCGGTAACGCCCTGCATCCGCTTTGATAACAGCAATAAAACGCTGTCATCTACATAATTGTCAATCAGCGTAATGGATTGTCTGGCTGATTTTATCAAGTCTGAGGCGAACTTGTAGGCGTCGAAAATCTGTCCGTCGTAAAAGATTCCTTCAATGGGTGGCAGGGCGGTTTTTACGAAAAAGTCTATCTTCTTTTCGGTTTCCGTAACGCGGCGTTCGGTTTCCATAGCAAACTTTTCTACTCGCTCAATACGCTGATTAATGGCAAAACCTCTAAGTAGATAATCCTTTATTACGCGGGTAGCCCATCGCCTGAACAATGTCGCATTCATTGAGTTTACACGGTATCCAACCGACAGGATTGCATCCAAATTATAATATTTGGTATGGTACTGTTGTTTACCGTCATTACCCACATGTGCAAAAATTGCACATGTGCTGTCTTCTTCCAACTCGCCTGCTTTAAAAATATTTCCTAAATGTCTTGTAATTACAGTCCTGTCAACTCCAAACAGTTTAGCGATTTGAGCCTGAGCCAGCCAAACTGTTTCCTGTTCCAGCCTGACTTCCAGTTTCAGGGAACCGTCAGGTTGATAAAGGACTATTTCACCACTGTTTTCCGGCTGATGCAGCACTATTTGGCTTTCGCCGGTTTTTATTTCGTCTTTATTGTCCATCTATGCAACAATTTGTTCTTGTAAAAGCTCTGCCGGTATTCCTCCAACAGTGCCGCCACTAAAATACACAGCAAAACAGCAATGCCAATATGACCATGTCTTTCAAACGGCAGAGATATAATTATTTTCTCTTTTTCCCTGCCTTTTGCCTGTTTTAGGCAT
Source organism: Dysgonamonadaceae bacterium (assembly GCA_031256775.1). Taxonomy (GTDB): domain Bacteria; phylum Bacteroidota; class Bacteroidia; order Bacteroidales; family Azobacteroidaceae; genus Azobacteroides. Next base: position 340 of record JAIRPX010000085.1, on the reverse strand, counting down.
GAAAATCAAACACAACCTTAAATTTCTATTTTTTGCGCCAGCGCTACGAGAAACCCTATCTCGGATGACGGCAGATTTAAATAAACATTCTGAAATGCTGTTGCCATAGTTACCGGTAATTTTATAATTTGTTCTGCAAAAGTATAACAATTATATGAATTTTCAAAACACTAAAAAACAAGCTGTATCAAAAGTCTTTTAGCACACAGATGACACGGATTTAACGGATAAACACAGATTTTTTTATTATTGATAATCAATTAAATAAAAAAAACGTGTTTTATTTTATCCGTGTAAATCTGTCTAATCCGTGTTATCCGTGTTCTTTTGATACAGCCCC
>JAIRPX010000058.1 GCA_031256775.1 Dysgonamonadaceae bacterium | reverse complement strand
CATTCACTTGGAGCGATGCACCTGATGGCGGAGGCTATTGCGCAGCTGCGTTCCAAAGGACATGCAATTTCCGACGACGAAAAAGACGGCGCTATGGCTTGCATCCTCATGCACGACGTCGGACACGGACCTTTTTCCCACGTTTTGGAAAACACTTTGGTATCAGGCATTTGCCACGAAGACATTTCGCTGATGCTTATGAACCGCATGAACGAAGAAATGTCGGGAAAATTAAGTCTTGCGATAGAAATATTCAAGGATACCTATCCAAAACACTTTCTACATCAATTAGTTAGCGGACAATTAGACGTCGACCGGCTGGATTATCTACGGCGCGACAGCTTTTTCACCGGCGTAACCGAAGGCAATATCGGTTCGGCGCGGATAATCAAAATGCTTAATCTGAAAAACGACAAATTGGTAGTAGAAGCCAAAGGCATTTATTCCATCGAAAATTTCCTGATGGCGCGGCGACTGATGTATTGGCAGGTATATTTGCACAAAACCGCTATCGCAGCGGAAAAAATGCTGATTAATATTCTGAAACGAGCCAAAGAATTAACCGAAAAAGGTATCGACCTGTTTGCTTCGCCTGCTTTGCGCTATTTCCTGCACAATTCGGAAGGCAGGAATATATTTAACGTTGATTCTCAGGCATTGGAACATTTTGTTGATTTGGACGACAACGATATATGGCAGGCGTTGAAAGTATGGTCGAAATTCCCCGACAAAGTTTTATCTTTATTGAGCGAAAACCTGGTTAACCGCACCCTGTTTCGAATCGAAATCGAACAGCAGCCTTTTCCCTCCGCTCATTTGGAAGAAATAATAAATAAATATGCAGGTAAATACAAATTATCACACGAAGATGCTTCATTTCTTATCTCATCAAATGAAGTATCTACCAATATGTATAATGAAGAAGACGACAGTATTGATATTCTGTATAAAGACGGTTCTTGCAAAGATATTGCGGATGCTTCGGATATGCTTAATATTCAGCTACTTTCCAAAAATATTAAGAAGTATTACCTCTGTTTTTTGCGAGATTGAAAAATATTTACGTACTTTGCTAAAATTTTATTGCTAAAAATAAACTAAAAATGGAATACAGCGCCCAGCAAATAGCACACTTCATCAATGGGAAAGTGGAAGGGAAAGCAGAGGTTACAGTCGGAAATTTTTCAAAAATAGAAGAAGGGAAACCGGGAACTCTCACGTTCCTTGCAAATCTTAAATATACGAATCATATCTATGAAACTCAGGCAAGTATAGCTCTGGTAAACGATGATTTTGTACCTGAAAAGGCATTGCCGGAAACTTTAACGCTTATCCGCGTGCCGAATGCTTATTCTGCTCTGGCTCAGCTGATGAGTCTGGTAAGCAGTAGCAAACCTCAAAAAAAAGGAGTTGACAGTCTGGCTTTTATTGCCGATTCAGTCCGGATGCCCGAAGAAAATATTTATGTGGGTGCATTTGCATATATTGGCGAAAATTCCGACATTGGCGAAAATGTTTCTATATATCCTCATGTATATATTGGCGAAAATGTCGTTATTGGTGAAAATACCATTATTTGCTCCGGAGCGAAAATTCATGAAAACTGTTGTATTGGCAAAAATTGCATCATCCATTCCGGAGCTGTAATCGGTTCCGACGGTTTTGGTTTTGCCAAAGAAGAAAACACTTACAGGAAAATTCCGCAGCTGGGCAATGTTGTTGTTGAAGACAATGTGGAAATAGGAGCCAATACGACCGTCGATCGCGCAGTGATGGATTCTACAATTATCCGTCAGGGCGTGAAATTAGACAATCTCATACAAATTGCACACAATGTGGAAATTGGCGAAAACACGGTTATCGCGGCTCAGACAGGTATTTCCGGTTCAACAAAAATAGGAAAAAACTGTGTCATGGGCGGACAGGTAGGACTGGGCGGGCATATCAAAATTGGCGAAAATGTCAGTATTGGCGCTCAATCAGGTATTATAAGTAATATTGAAGAGGGAAGAAGCATTATGGGGGCGCCAGCAATAGAACTGAAAAACTATTTTCGTTCCAGTATCATATTTGCCAAATTGCCCGACATGTACAGACAGCTGAATCAGCTTCAAAAAGAATTGGATACGCTAAAAAAAGAGTTAAATAAAGAGTAGAACATATTAAGAATGAGTAAACAGCACACTTTAAAAGAAAGTTTTTCATTACAGGGAAAAGGGTTACACACAGGATTAAATATTCAAATCACATTTCATCCTGCACCCGAAAATCACGGATATAAAATTCGACGAATTGATTTGGAGAACCGTCCGGTTATAGATGCAATTGCAGAAAATGTCGGCAGCACTCAAAGGGGAACGGTTCTTTCAAAAGACAATGTACAGGTAAGTACGGTAGAACACGCTTTGGCTGCATTATATGGTTTGGAAATAGACAATTGTCTGATAGAAGTAAATGCACCTGAATTTCCTATTTTGGACGGAAGCGCTATCGAATATGTTAAAAAAATCGAACAGGCAGGCATTCAGGAACAAAACGCCGAGCGTGATTACTATATTGTAAAACAAAAAATTGAAGTTAAAGACGAAACAACGGGAGCTTCCATTGTTGTCCTTCCCGACGACAAATTCGTTGTCCACGCGCTAATTGCTTTCGATTCGGATATACTGGACAGTCAGTTTGCAGTTTTGAACGACATAAAAGATTTTTCAAAAGAAATTGCCGTTTGCCGTACTTTCGTTTTTGTTCGCGAAGTAGAGCCACTATTGAACAATAACCTTATCAAAGGCGGCGATTTGGATAACGCAATAGTTATTTATGAACGTCAAATAAGCCAGGAACGTTTCGACCAGTTAGCCGACAAAATGGGAGTTATTCATAAAGACGCCAATCAGTTAGGTTATATTATGAATAAGCCTCTGGTATTTTCCAACGAGCCTGCGCGACACAAACTCCTTGACATTTTGGGCGATATTGCTCTTATCGGCAAACCGATTCGCGGACGTATTATTGCAACCTGTCCCGGTCATAAAATCAATAACAAACTTGCACGTTTAATCCGTAAAAATATCAAAAGCGACCTGCAAGCTCCGGAATACAATCCGAATATACCGCCTCTTCTGGACATAAACAGAATCAAGGAATTATTGCCGCATCGCTACCCTTTCCTGCTGGTAGATAAAATCATAGAAATGGGCGACAAACATATTGTCGGAGTTAAGAACGTATCAATGAACGAGCCTTTTTTCCAGGGACATTTCCCCGAAGAACCGGTTATGCCGGGCGTACTGCTGGTTGAAGCGATGGCGCAAACAGGCGGACTTATGGTGCTTAATTTTGTAGAAGAGCCTTATCGCTATTCCACCTATTTCATGAAAATAGATGCTGTGAAGTTTCGTCAGAAAGTTGTTCCGGGCGACACTCTTATTTTCCGTTTGGAACTTATAACGGAAATCAGGCGTGGTATCGCCAATATGAAAGGTTTCTGCTTTGTGGGGGAAAAATTAGTATGCGAAGCTGAATTTATGGCGCAAATTGTCAAAAACAAGTAAATAAACAATATGAATCCATCACTATCATCCATCCATCCGGATGCCGTTATAGGAAAAAACGTTACTGTTAGCCCTTTTGTGTACATCGACAAAAATGTAGTTATCGGAGATAACACTTTTATATTTTCAAATGCCGTCATTCTTGAAGGGGCGCGAATCGGCGACAACTGCAGGATTTTTCCTGGCGCTGTAATTTCTGCCATTCCGCAGGATTTGAAATTTAATGGAGAAGAAACAACCTGCGAAATTGGCAATTACACTTCTATCCGCGAGTGTGCAACAGTCAACAGGGGAACTGCTGCAAAAGGTAAAACAATTGTAGGAAACAACTGTCTTTTAATGGCTTATTCGCACGTTGCGCACGACTGCCTTGTCCGTGATCACGCGATTATAGGAAATGCAGTCCAGTTGGCAGGCGAAGTAGAAGTGGACGATTATGCCATTTTGAGCGGAGGGAGTTTAGTTCACCAGTTTTCCAAAATAGGCAAACATGCTATGATACAGGGAGGCTCCCGTGTAACAAAAGATGTACCGCCTTACATAGTAGCCGGACGGGAGCCGCTCACCTATTCAGGGATTAACAGCGTGGGATTGAGACGCAGGGGTTTTTCTAACGAACAGATAGCCGCCATCCAGGAGATTTACCGTTTGCTGTACCAGTCAGGGCTGAATAATTCGGCTGCTGCAAAACAAATCGAATTAACGCTGTCCGATTCGGAAGAAAAACAGGAAATACTCAATTTCCTTGCCAATTCACAGCGAGGCGTTATCAGGGGATATTTGGAATAATATAGTTTATAATTCATAATTCATAATTAAAATGGTTTACAGATTTATTGTTCTGTCGGATGAAGTTGATAATTTCCGCAGAGATATAATAATTGATTCAGACGCAACTTTTTATGATTTACACGAAGCTATTCTGGATTCGGTTAATTATACAAAAGATCAAATGACGTCTTTTTTTATTTGCGACGACGACTGGGCGAAAAAAACAGAAATTACGCTGGTAGAGATGGATTCAAATCCGGAAGAAGACTCATACGTTATGGAACTGGTTCATTTGAGGGATTTTATCGAAGAAGAACGTCAAAAACTTATTTATGTTTTTGAATATCTTACCGATCGCTCTTTTTTCATTGAACTGAGAGAAATTGTTCCCGGAAAGAAATTGGAAAAAGCCGAAGTGGTTAGATCTGATGGAAAAGCCCCTGTGCAGCAAACAAATTCGGAAGAACTGGATTTTACAGCCAATACTGCGTCTGCATCGTTTTTAGACGACGAAGATCTTTTCGATGACGAAATAAATCTTGACGAGTACAGCGACGAAGATTTTGGCGACCTGATAGACGGAAATCCTTTTGATAATTATTGAACGGTTTATCATTGAAGACATTAGTTGTATTATTGGGACCAACTGGAGTTGGTAAAACAGAGCTTGGCATAAAGATAGCCAAAGAAATTCAATCACCTGTAATATCTTCCGATTCACGGCAGATATACAAAAAATTAACTATTGGCACGGACGCCCCGTCTGCAACTGTTCAGCAGGAAGTGAAACACTATTTTGTTGGAACTCATGAGCTGGATGATTATTACAGCGCCAGCCGCTTTGAAGAAGATGTTATCAGGCTTCTTGCCGAACTTTATCAAACGCTTGATACGGTTATAATGAGCGGCGGCTCCATGATGTATATTGACGCCGTTTGCAAGGGAATTGACGAAATCCCGACTATTGACGACAAACTTCGCGATGATTTGAAGGAACAGCTTGAGCGCGAAGGCTATGAAGCGATTCGTCAGCAGTTGAAAATTCTTGACCCCGTTTTTTACCGGCAAGTGGATTTAAAAAACCAAAAACGTGTTATTCATGCTCTGGAAATATGTCTGATGGCAGGCAAACCTTATTCTTCCCTGCGTACAAACACTGTAAAGGAACGTCCATTCCGAATTATTAAAATTGGGCTGACCCGTGAACGGGAGGAACTTTACGATCGTATCAATCGCAGGGTAGATGATATGATGAAACAGGGATTTTTGGAAGAAGCTCGCGAACTGTATCCTTTCAGACATCTAAATTCGTTGAATACAGTAGGCTATAAAGAATTGTTTGAATATTTGTCAGGCAGCTGCACGCTGGAAGATGCTGTTGAAAAAATCAAGCAGAATACCCGCATCTATTCCCGCAAGCAAATGACATGGTTTAAGCGGGATAAGGAGATAGCGTGGTTTCGTCCGGAAGAAGAAAAGGAAATTTTAAGGCATATTCAGGCAGGAATTGTTTGTTGAATTAAAAAAATAATACTATCTTTGCAGCCGTTTTGCGGATGTGGCGTAATTGGCAGCCGCGCCAGACTTAGGATCTGGTGCCGAAAGGCGTGGGGGTTCGAGTCCCTTCATCCGCACTCGAAGCAATAAACCGGAATTTTTCTGCGAAGCAATAGAAATCTGCGAGGAAGCCACATACAGCGATGCTGAAAAAATTGAGTATGATGAATACTGGGATACAATCAGCAGGGAAAAGACTCTGATTTACTGTCACAGAGCGGAAGGCGAAGCAATAGGTATAGCAAAAGGCAAA
>JAIRPX010000048.1 GCA_031256775.1 Dysgonamonadaceae bacterium | reverse complement strand
GCCTTCGCAATGACGATGCACAAAACCATGCTGTGCATAGTATAGAAGAAAGAAGTTAAAGAATTTCAACGATAGCGCAGCTTTGCAAGCCGTGCCGTTGTGCTTTTTCCGCACAAGTTACAAACCTGCACGATCGGTGAGTTATGGATTATCTGCAAAACCTTGTGTTTTGCGAGAAGGCGCGTAGCGCCAGTATCTTTGTAGCCGTGTGCGTAAGCGCACGGTAAAGATGTACGGACTATAAACAGAGCAGCGTAGCTGCGATACCTTAATTTTTATTCATTTCATGTTTATGAATTAATTTGCTGTTAAAAAAGATGTCGCAGCTACGCTGCTCAGGAAGAGGTCTGTGTTTTCCAACCGTGCGCTAACGCACACGGCTACAAAGATGTTGCAGCTACGCTGCTTTTGTTCAGCACGGTTTAAAAGAATTTGCAGAGTAGCTGTTTTACGAAGTAACGCGAGAAAAGTTTTTTAAACGAGACACGTGGCGCAAAGCATGAAGGCACGGCTTATAAAGCCGCGTCAGCAGGAAAGCCATAGACACAGGGTTTTGCGGGTGAGCCGTTTTTTTTAATTTCACAGCAAATCGTGGATCATGTTTCCACTGTCATTTTTCCCGCATAAATATATTAACTGGCGTGCCTGTCAGTTTCCAGTGTTTACGTATCTGGTTTTCAAGGAACCGTTTGTATGGTTCTTTTATCCACTGAGGAAGGTTGCAAAAAAACACAAAACTTGGAATCGACGTATTAGGTAATTGAGTTATATATTTTATTTTCACTACTTTACCCTTGTTCATTGGAGGAGGCGTTTTTTCTATAATAGGTAGCAGGACTTCGTTAAGCTTGTGAGTAGAAATCTTGGTTTTCCTTATTTCATAAACTTCTTTAGCTGTTTCCAATATTTTGAAAATCCGCTGTTTAGTATGCGCCGAAGCAAAAATAAGAGGAATATCCGTAAAGGGAGCTGTCCGTTCTCTGATGGCTTCTTCAAAGGTTTTTATTACCTTCTGGTCTTTATTTTCAAGCAGATCCCATTTATTGATTACAATCACCAAACCTTTTTTATTTTTTTGAATTATTGAGAAAATATTCATGTCCTGCGATTCGATGCCTCGCGTTGCGTCAAGCATAAGGACACATACATCGGAATTTTCGATAGCCCTGATTGCCCGCATAACAGAATAATATTCCAGGTCTTCGTTTACTTTGCCTTTTTTGCGTATGCCTGCCGTATCAACTAAATAAAAATTTAATCCAAATTTGTCATATAAAGTATAAATGGAATCGCGGGTTGTGCCTGCAATGTCGGTAACGATATTTCTTTCGTTGCCGATAAAAGCATTTATTAGAGATGATTTACCGGCATTGGGTCGCCCTACGACAGCTATTTTAGGTATGTTTTCATCTGTTTTTTCTTCTTCTTTCCTGCTAAATTTAGAAACAAGCAAATCTAATAAATCGCCTGTTCCTGAACCGTTTATAGCTGAGATATTTTGAGGATCGCCCAACCCAAGCGAATAAAATTCGGCAGACTGTGAGTGGAGTTCGAAATTATCGGCTTTGTTGGAAATTAATATAACCGGCTTTTTATTCCTGCGAAGCATATCGGCTATTTGTTCGTCCAGATCGGTAATTCCGTGCGTTACATCAACTAAAAACAGAATAACATCTGCCTCATTGATAGCAATATGTACCTGTTTATTGATTTCTTCTTCAAAAACGTCGTCTGAATTTAGCACCCAGCCTCCGGTATCAATAATAGAAAATTCCTGTCCGTTCCACTCTGCTTTGCCGTATTGACGGTCGCGGGTAGTACCGGCAACTTCGTCCACAATTGCCTGTCGCGTTTGAGTTAAGCGATTGAAAAGGGTCGATTTTCCTACGTTTGGACGACCGACGATAGCAACAATATTACTCATAATGTATAAAATTTATACGATTTAAATTATTCCAGTTTGTATCCGAAACTGCGCAGGAGATTATCCCTGTTTCGCCAGTCTTTTTCGACTTTAACAAACATTTCTAAAAATACTTTTTTTTCAAAAAAGCGTTCAATATCTTTTCGAGCCATTGAACCTGTTTTTTTGATGGCTTTACCCTGTTCGCCAATAATAATCCTCTTTTGCGATTCGCGCTCAACAATAATCAGGGCTTTTATATGAATAAGTTTTTCGTTTTCCTTAAACTCTTCTATTGCAATTTCAACTGAATAAGGAATTTCTTTCTGATAGTATAAAAGTATTTTTTCCCTGATAATTTCCGAGACAAAAAAACGTGCAGGTCTGTCGGTCAAAGCATCTTTTTCAAAATAAGGCGGCGAATCGGGTATCAATTCTTCAATTCGTTTCTTGAGGTACTCAATATTGAATTTGTTTGTAGCCGAAAGAGGAATAATTTCCGCCTGAGGAATAATTTTTTGCCATTCGGCGACTAATTTTTCCAATTCTTTCTGATTAGTTAAATCAATTTTATTGATTACAAGAAGAATAGGCGATTCTGCTTTTTTTACTTTTTCCAGGAAAAAATCGTTTTTTTCAATTTTTTCAACAATGTCGGTTACATAAACCAATACATCAGCATCATTTAATGCCGATTCGGAGAAACCGAGCATATTTTCCTGTAATTTGTAATTCGGCTTTAAAACTCCCGGAGTGTCGGAATAAACAATTTGACGCTCGTCGGTATTTACAATTCCCATAATTCGATGGCGTGTAGTTTGAGCTTTGGATGTTATAATAGAAATTCGCTCGCCTACCAGCAAGTTCATCAAAGTTGATTTACCAACATTCGGATTTCCAACTATATTTACAAACCCTGATTTGTGCATGTTTGAAATAAATTGGGAACCAGTAGAACCAAAGTTCTACTGTTCACTGTTAGTTGAATTGTATCCCCATTTCAGATAAGTGGCTCCCCATGTGAAGCCTGCTCCAAAAGTGGTAAGAATAATGTTGTCGCCTTTGCGGAATTTTGATTCCCATTCCCTCATACAAAGAGGAATTGTTCCTGCGCTCGAATTACCGTAATTTTCAATATTTATTGTGACTTTCTCTCTTGGAATATCCATCCTGCTAACAACTGCGTCAATAATACGCAAATTAGCCTGGTGAGGGACAAGCCAGTCAATATTGTCTTTTGTTAAATTATTTCGTTTTGTCAATTCTTCGCAAGCGCTTGTCATGCTTGTTATTGCATGTTTGAATACAACTTTACCTTCTTGACGGATGTATTGAAGATCTTTATCTATTGTTTCATGAGTGCTTGGATTGACAGAGCCACCGCCATACATATTCAAGTATTCCAGACTGTTACCGTCGGAGCGCAATATGGAATCCATGATGCCAAAGTCTTCAGTAGTCGCTTCCAGTAAGGCTACGCCACATGCGTCGGAAAAAATTGGGCAAGTATTTCTGTCCTTGTAATTTGTAATAACAGACAAAACATCGCCTGCTATAACCAGTACTTTTTTATAGATTCCCGAAACGATAAATCCCCGTCCTACTTCAAGTCCATACAGGAATCCGCTACATGCTGCGCTTAAATCGAAAGCGAAAGCATTGTTCATTCCCGTTTTGTAAGCAACCAAACATGCAGTATTGGGAAGCATATAGTCGGGCGTGGTAGTAGCAAAAACTATTGCTTCTATTTCCAGTGGGTTAAAATTATTTTTACTTTTTAAGTCTTCGATTGCTTTTTCTGCCAGATAACTGATACCTACGCCTTCGTCGGGCTTTAAAATTCGCCGTTCTTTTATGCCTATTCGTTTTGTAATCCACTCGTCAGACGTATCAACTATTGTAGATAACTCTGCGTTTGTTAATCGATAGCGCGGAGCGTAAGCGCCTATTCCTGTGATGACTGCATGAATTTTACTCATGATTGATAAAAATTTATATAAAAAACCCCTAAGAAAATGATAATTATCATTTTCCTTTAGGGTTAAATTTCCATATTCTGTTTTTGTAGCTTATGCTTTAGCTGTTTCGTCAATGATAACTTTTCCTTTATAATACAGTTTTCCTTCATACCAATGTGCCCTGTGATACAAATGATACTCTTTTGTTGTTGGATCAAGCGCTATTTGCGGAAGTTTTGCTTTGTCATGCGTTCTTCTTTTATCTCTCCTTGTTTTACCAACTCTTCGTTTAGGATGTGCCATTTTCTTGTTCTATTTTATTATTAATTATTATTTTAAATTTTCAACTCTCCATTTGTTCATCGTCAATCGGATCTTCATCTGTTACAACGATATTATCGTCTATATCAAAAGAATCATCGTCGTCTGATTTTACCGAATATTTCTTAAGCTTGGCGCTCATTTGCTTGTTGCATTTGCCGGGTGCGTGTATATGTTTAAGAGGAATTGCCAGTGCAATAAACTCATACAAAAACCATGCAAGATTAATTGTTCCTTCAACTTCCGGAATAATAATGATTTCGTCGCTTTCTTCGGAATAATCTTTTCCAAATTTTACAATTAGATGAGCGTTTGTTTCAAACGGATAATCCATATCATCTAAGCATCTGTCGCATGGAACAACAACGAATCCTTTGAATTGAAAAGAAAAATCAAATACTCCTGCTTTTTTGGTAACTGTAACCGAAGCGTTTACTTTTCCTTTTTGAATATCTTCGCCGCCAATATTTGAAAAATACTGATTATCAAGCAAATATTCTGCATTAAGAATATCTGATTGCATACCTTTCAAGTCAATTTTATATAAGTCGAATTTGCCCACAAGCCAATAATTTTATAAAAAACGCAGCAAAGGTAATAAAAAAATCCGAAATAAATTAGTTTTGACTGCAAATTAATATAAAAATCCAAACAGCCATAGAGGAATTACTTTCAATTCGCCTGTTTCAATACCGTCTATGGCATAATAGACGTTGGAATTAAATGTTCCAATAATTTTTTTTCCCACAGAAAAATAATATTTGCCGTCAATCAGAAAATGACAGTATTTGTCGTTTGTTGCGTTAACCTTGTAATCTTTAACCAACTGGTTGTAGAAAAAAGTTTCTATTAAAGATTGTCTATTGATGTTTAGCATATTAGCAGTATACAACAAATTAGGATTTTGCAGATATAATTTTACCGGTTTTTTGGGAAATTCTTCGTTTTCGGGATACAGGAGATTCACCAGCATAATATCTTCCAGATACTTAATATAATTCATAACTGTAGCTCGCGAAGTATCAATATCCAGACTCAACTGGCTTACATTCAGCGCACTTGGTGCTGTGGATAATAACAGATAAAGCAATTTTCGTATTTTTGGCAAATAGCGCTGTTCTATTTGGCTGATATAAGCCAAATCTACTTCGAGCATCCTATTCATCATTTTAAGTAGCTTAAAACTCTGTTTTCCAGATAAAAAATGATAAAAACCCTCTTGCAGATAATCGTCAAAATAAGCCAGAGGTCTGATTTGCGACACTATTTCATGCGCAATAACGGTATGGTTGCGGATAATATCGCTCAGAGTGTAAAGGTCAAATGTATGTCCGGTTTGCAATTCGAGAAATTCGCGGAAAGAAAATCCCCATAGCCTGTATGTTACAACTTTACCTGCCAACAGGCTATGCTCTTTTTCTGTCAGCATTATCGACGAATTAGTAAAGATAATTTGCAAACCAGGACAATTATCGTAGCAATATGACAGTTCGGCTGCCCAATCTGGATACTTTAAAATATTGTCAATTAGCAATACTTTGCCGCCTTTTATTATAAATTCTTGAGCAAAGCTGCGAAGAGTTTTGACAGTAAAATAAAAATTGTCCATGTTGATATACAGACATTCCCTGTCTAAAAGTGAAAATCTGTCTTTGGCATATTGCAAGAGAAACCTGGTTTTGCCGGTTCCACGCGAGCCGCAAATACAGATAAGACGATCATTCCAATTGATGACTTCAGCTAATTTCCTGCGAATTGGAAAATCAGTATTATCAAGTAAATACCTGTACGATTTATATAAAGAATCCATATATCTAACAGATTAAGTTTAAGTCAATAGCAACTTACGATAATATGATTTTAAATTTTCCATATACAGACATTTTTTTTTTGCAAAGGTATGTATTTTTGCACAAAAAAAATGTATTTTTTTGAAAAACGCATTTTTCCATGCAATTTCAATTATACTCTGTAAGGTAGGTTTTGCGCAACGTCATTACGAAAGCTAAGCCCGAATCAATCTATAGAATTTTTATCCGTTTGTGTGTAATTAAAAAATTTCATGTACCTTTGCATCGTCAAATTTTAAGTAAAATTATATACAGATGAAAAAGATATTTTTTATTTTTACATGTTTGGTTTTTATCCTGTATTTGCAGGCTCAAAATGGAAGTAAAACTCTATTATTGAATGATATAATAAACAAAAAATACAATTCGGCGTTTAGAGATGATATTCGTTCAATGCCCGACGGCGAACATTATACGGTTTTGAGCGCCGATAAAAAAGCCATTTTAAAATATGCTTACAAAACAGGTCGGTTTGTCGATACGCTTTTTCATGTTGATAAAACGCGAGAAACAAAACTGAAATATATTGATGGCTATCTGATAAGTAATACAGGATACAGGATTATTGTGTGGAATGAAACTGAAAAAATTTACCGCCGTTCATGGAAAGCAGATATTTACGATTATGATGTGAGGCGCAATTTTCTAACGCCGCTTTCCGAAACAAAAGGCAAATTGATGATTCCAACGTTTTCGCCCGATGGACGGATGTGCGCTTTCGTGCGGGATAATAATCTGTGGCTGAAGAAATTTGATTACAATACAGAATCACAGATAACTAAAGACGGCTCTATGGGCAAAATTCTTAATGCTGTTACCGATTGGGCGTATGAAGAAGAATTTGTTGTTACAAGCCTGCTTTCGTGGTCGGGAGACAATAATTTTCTGGCATTTGTGAAATCAGACGAAAGCGATGTGCCAGTTTTCAGTTTTCAGCTTTTCGAGGAATCGTTATATCCCGAATATTGCAGTTATAAATATCCTAAAGCAGGGCAAAACAATTCTAAAGTAGCCTGTTATGTTTATAATATAGAAACTAAAGATACGAAAAAAATGGATATTCCTCTGGCTGAAGACGGATATATCCCTGCTATCTGTTTTATGGATAATTCAGACCAGCTGGCAGTTATGACTTTAAACCGGCAACAAAACAATTTCAACATGTATTTTGCCAATCCCAAATCAACGCTTGCTCGCCTTATTTTGCACGACGAAAACAAATATTACATACACCCTGAATGGATTACGTCGTTTTGCTTTTCAAAAGACAATTTTGCATACGTTAGTGAAAAAGACGGTTTTGCACATATCTATCTTTACACAATAACTGGTATTCTTGAAAAGCAGATAACATCCGGTAACTGGGAAGTTACAAGACTTTACGGGTTTAATCCCGAAACAAAAACCGTATATTACCAGTCTAACGAAGAAAGCCCTTTGCGCCGTTCAATTTATAAGATTGACAATAAAGGCGTTAAAACAAAGTTGTCTTCCGGAACAGGAACAAACAATGCCTGGTTCAGCAAAGGATTTAGATATTTTGTAAATATTTTTTCTAATACGCAAACTCCTGATTATGTCAGTATTAACGACGAAAAGGGAAAAGAATTGTGCGTTTTGGAAAACAATGCTTCGCTACGAGCGCGTTTGTCGGAAACGGTTTTTCCTGAGAAAGAATTTTTCACATTTAAAAATCCTCAAGGCGATATTCTTAACGGGTGGATGCTTAAACCGAATAATTTTGATGCAAATAAGAAATATCCAGTTTTAATGATTCAATATAGTGGCGCTAATACTCAAGAAGTTTTGGACAGATATATAATGGACTGGTATTATTATCTTTCAAATCAGGGTTATATAGTTGCAGCAGTTGACGGACGTGGAACAGGAGGCAGGGGAGAAGAATTTTGCAAATCTACTTATCTAAAATTAGGAATACTGGAATCAGACGACCAGATTGCAGCGGCAAATTATTTAGCTAATCTTAACTTTATCAATAAAGATAAGATTGCTATTTGGGGATGGAGCTATGGCGGTTTTATAAGCCTTATGTCTATGAGTCGCGGAAATGGAATTTTCAAAGCAGGTATTGCTATTGCACCCGTAACCGACTGGAAATTATACGATTCTATCTATACGGAACGTTATATGCGCACTCCAAAAGAAAATCACGATAACTACAATTTTTCGTCGCCTGTTAATTTTGCCGATAAATTGCAGGGAAGGCTTTTATTAGTACACGGCACGGCGGATGACAATGTTCATTTTCAAAATTCGATGAATTACAGTAAAGCGCTTGTAAAAGGCGGAAAACTGTTTGATATGCAGATATATCCAGATAAAAATCACAGTTTACTGGGTACGGAAACACGAACTCATTTATACAATACAATTATTGATTTCTTAAATAAAAATTTGTAGATACATGTCAATGGGTATTGAGAAAAAACGCATACATAAACCGGAATGGTTAAAAATAAATCTTGGAAATAACTCTAATTTTTCCATGACGGGTAAAATTGTAAATAACAACGGTTTACATACTATTTGCAAAAGCGGTAGATGTCCTAATATGGGCGAGTGCTGGAATAGGGGAACTGCCACTTTCATGATTGCCGGCGAAATATGTACTCGAAACTGCAAATTCTGCAATACGCAGTCAGGAAAACCGCTTCCTCTCAACCCCGACGAACCGCGCAAGGTTGCTCAGTCAATTCAATTGCTTAAATTAAAACATGCAGTCATTACTTCCGTTGACAGAGACGATTTGGGAGATTGTGGAGCTGCACACTGGGCGGAAACCATTCGAGAAATAAAAAATTACAATCCGCATATTACGATTGAAACGCTTATCCCTGATTTTAAGGGAAATAAAAATTGTTTACAGATGATAATCGACGCTCGCCCCAACATTATTTCACATAATATGGAAACAGTGCGCCGTTTGACGCCAGTTGTTAGAAGTGTTGCCCGTTATGAAACAAGCTTGTCGGTGCTGTCGTATATCGGCAAAAGCGACATACCTGCTAAGTCGGGCATAATGCTGGGATTAGGCGAAACAAACGATGAAATAATAGAAACAATGAACGATTTGTTAAACGCCGGATGCTATTTACTTTCCATAGGTCAGTATCTTCAGCCTTCACCGCGAAATATTCCTGTTGCAGAATATATTCATCCCGACAAGTTTGAAGAATATAAAAGCATTGGTTTACAGTTTGGATTCAAGCATATAGAAAGCAGCCCACTGGTTCGGTCTTCCTACCGTTCCATTGATTTTATGAATATTAACTAATCTTCCATAACGCTTGCAAGCCAGCATTTAAATGGATAGCATTTTTTGTATAGACCGGTAACAGTTTCTATAAAATCGTTTTTCAGGACTTCGCTGTTTGAAAAATGTTTAAATAAATATATGCTTTTTAATTTAAGATATTCGGCGGCGGGACTGTTTTTATCAAATCCTGCGGGAATACGTTTGAGCATATCTTCTTCACGTAATATTGTGCCGAAATCCGGTTCGAGCTTTTTAACAATATCTGCAAATATTTCAAAATCATCATCAATTGCAATGCGAAGCTTTTTCTGCGCGGAAGGATCGGGCATATAAATACCCATCGATACAAAAGATTCATTGTTTTGTAAATGAAGATAATATCCCGGATAACACCATGAGCGTTTATATCTTTCGGGAATAATCATGGCTCCGAGATTGATTTTGTATGGAACTTTATCTTTCGTAAAACGTGTGTCCCTGTATATCCTGAAAAGCGTTTTGTTTGCATCCAAAGCGCCTATTGAAGAATCGAACATATTGACATTCAGTATCAGTTGCGCAACAAAGTCAGTTATATTTTTTTTAACTTTGTCGAATCTGCTTTTATTCGCTGTAAACCATTCCCTGTTGTTATTTTCTTCCAGTTCGGAAAGAAATTTAAAAACCTCACTGTCCATTCTTATATTTATTTTGAAATCAATTTTTCTTTTTTAGAATACTTTGGCTATACAACGTATTTCTCTCGTAAAAAACACCGTCCACATATCCTTGTATTCTATGATCGTTTTCAGCCATCTGTATTCGCTTTTCCGCCCAGCACGCATATTCCTTGTTCATCTCTACGCCGCAATATTTCCGTCCGAGTTTTTTGGCTACTACTGAAGTTGTTCCAGAACCTAAAAACGGGTCAAAAACCATAGCGTTCTTGGGACTGCTTGCAAGGATCAGTTTGGCAATTAGTTTTTCCGGTTTTTGCGTAGGATGATCAGTATTTTCCGGCATAGACCAGTAGGGAATACTTATGTCGTCCCAAAAATTGGACGGGTAAGTCATTCTGAATTTACCGTCTTCACATTCTTCCCAGTCTTTTGGGCGACCGTTTTCGCGGTACGGCGCTATCACTTTTCTTTTTTGCATAACCGAATCAACGTCGAAATAATAATTTTCCGAATCTTTCACGCCAAACCATATATCTTCCATTCCGTTTTTCCAGTTATGCAATGCGCCCCGTCCTTTTTCTCTTTGCCATGTTATTCTGTTCATGACAGTTAAGTTTTCTACCATCACCTGATACAACGTAGAGCTGGATTTCCAGTCGCCGCACAAATAGAGCGATCCGTTGGGCTTTAATAAAGAAACAACCTTAGGAAACCAGGAACGGAGATATTCAAGATATTGATTGTCGGATAAAGACTTAAAAGTGAATCCGTTAAAGTTCCTTTTGAGATTGTATGGCGGATCTATAATAATAAGATCGGCAAACGATTCAGGCAAATGGTCAATAATGTCGAATAAATCGTTACAAATCGTTTTATTCAATATTTCGTCTTCATTAATGATGTCTTTACCTGTCAAATTGCATAAAGATTTTTCAAAGAAAAGATATTCTTCATCGTTCAGAGTCAATGTTTTATTTCTTTCCGCTCTTTCTTTTTTAACCATATTACAATCTTTCCAATTCAATAGTAAAGTGTCGCATAATAGGCGCTTCACGTACAATTTTGAAGCCGCGACAGATACTGTTTCGCCGGTCATATACATTTTTCAAAGAAGCGGCAATAACGTCGATATGATTATTTGTGTAAGCGCGTCGTGGGATTGCCAGGCGCAACAGTTCGAGTTTAGGATAGCGGTTTTCACGTGTAACAGGATCGCGATCGGCAAGAATAGCTCCGATTTCAACTCCGCGAATGCCGCTTTCCAGATACAGTTCAACGCCTAATGTTTGAGCAGGAAATTCTTCGCGGGGAACATTTGGCAAGGTTTTTAAAGCGTCTATAAAAACAGCATGTCCACCAGTAGGACGCTGATAAACAATACCATATTCATCTAATTTGGCGCCAAGGTAAGCTACCTGGCGGATACGGGTATCCAGATAATCAAATTCTGTTCCCTCGTCCAGACCAACTGCCAATGCGTTCATATCGCGACCGCTCAATCCACCGTATGTAATATAGCCTTCAAACATAATATTAAAGGTCGTAGCTTCTCGAAACAGTTTTTCGTCGCGGAAAGCGATAAATCCGCCAATGTTGACAATAGCGTCCTTTTTAGAACTCATGGTCATCATATCGGCATACTGGAACATTTCGCGCACAATTTCTTTGATAGATTTTTCTTCATACCCTTTTTCCCTTTTTTTGATAAAATAGGCATTTTCGGCAAAGCGGGCAGAATCAAACAATATTGGAATATCGTATTTTTTAGCTAATGCGTGAATTTCTTTAATATTCTGCATTGAAACCGGTTGACCGCCAGATGTATTACACGTAACCGTGAGGCAGATAAAAGGAATTTTTTCTTTGGGATGGGTTTTTAAAACCGTTTCAAGTTTGTCAATATCAACATTTCCTTTGAAAGGGTGTTCTATTTGCGTGTCGTTGGCTTCGTTAATCGTACAGTCAATGGCTGTTGCATGGCGAAATTCAATATGTCCTTTCGTTGTGTCGAAATGTGAATTACCGGGTACAACATCTCCGGATTTAACTAAAACAGAGAACAATACGTTTTCCGCCGCCCGTCCTTGATGTGTAGGCAAAAAATAATCAAATCCAAGAATATCATGAATAGCTTTTTTCATATTGAAATATGAAGAAGAACCGGCATAGCTCTCGTCACCCAGCATCATTGCCGCCCATTGTCGGTCGCTCATTGCTCCTGTACCCGAATCGGTAAGCAAGTCTATAAAAACCTGGTCGCTACGAAGATTGAACAGGTTATATTTAGATTCTTTTATCCAGCTTTCGCGTTCTTCCCGCGTACTGCGGTGAAGCGGCTCTATCATTTTGATTTTAAATGATTCAGCAAAAGGAATTTCCATAAATTATGAATTTTTATTATAGTTTTTCACATGTACTCTGTTTATCTGCCAGATGCACCGTCAATTGCGGGAAAGGTATGTTAATGCCTTTAGCAGCAAAATTCTTGTAAATTTGTTCGTTCATATTGAAATATACATCCCAGTAATCTTCTTTGATTACCCATACGCGAATGATAATATCTACCGAACTGTCATTGAGGGTTTTTAGTGCTATGAACGGAGCAGGCTCCATCAATATTTTCTTTTCAATTTTTATTATATCGGTAATAATATTTTTTACCTTATCGTAATCTGTGCCGTAATCAACACCAACAATCCATTCTATCCTTCGATTTTTCTGTTCATTGTAATTGACAATGGTATTGGAACTTAGTCCTCCATTGGGAATAAAAACAGTACGGTTGTCAGCTGTTATGAGCGCCGTATTAAAAATATGGATTGCTTTAACAGTACCTTCCTGTCCCTGAGCCTGAATGTAATCGCCCACGCGATATGGACGAAAAAGGAGAATCATCACTCCGCCTGAAAAATTTTGCAGAGTTCCACTCAAAGCCATACCCAAAGCTACTCCAATTGAGGCAAATAATGCAACAAAAGAACTGCTGTTAATGCCTAAAATATTAACAATTGACAGTAATAAAGTGACTGTGAGAATAATATTTACCAGACTTTTGAGAAAAGATGCAACAGAAAGATCAAATCCCTTGCTGCTCATCAACTTGCCAAACAGGACATTGATATACTTTATAATTTTTCGCCCAATAATGTAAATTAAAATACATGCAGCTAATTTTAGAACGAAAAGACCTGCTTCAAGCAATAATTTATTGTATAAATCAGACGCTAAAAAATCTTTTAAATTAATATTTTCTAATGATTCCATTGTTTTAATCAAAAATATAATTACCTTTGAAGTTGCAAAGATAAGAATAATGTTTAGAAGTATGAAATATTTCATGTTTTTTTTTATTGGCTACTTTTTGCTAATCACTGATATTCAAGCTCAGACGCTTGATGAAGCAAAAAAGCTATACGCTGAGGGAAAATATTCCGACGCTTCACCGTTTTTTGAAAACGCATGTAAATCGTCGCCTCAAAATGCTTCTTATAATTTATGGTACGGAACTTGCCTGCTTGAAACTGGAAAAATGACAAAAGCTGTTGATTATCTGAAATTTGCCGCATCCAAAAATATTCCAGAAGCATACAGTTCTCTTGGAAAACTATACTACCTTTCTTATAAGTTTGAAGAATCTGTTGAATCTTACAGGCAATGCACACAACTGTTAATAAAAAATAAACAGCAGAGCGAAGCCAATTTACTGAAACCATTAATTGAGCGATCAGAGCGGGCGGCACGAATGCTTACAAAATGCGAAGACGTTAGAATAATAGACAGTATTGTGATTGATAAGAAAAATTTCCTTAATACTTATTTTATTAGCAGGGAAGCTGGCTATTTAGATTCTAAGGGAGAGAGTATGGTGTATGAAAACCCGTTAAAAAATAAGCGCTGTTTTGCTAAAAAAGATAAAACAGGAAAATTCCGTATTTTCAGCGAAATTAAATTGCAGGACAAATGGGGAGAAGAAAAAGAACTTTCCATACCTGCCGATTCACTTGGAGACGATAACTATCCATTTGTTTTACAGGACGGTATAACCATATATTATGCTTCGACAGGAAACGGTTCAATTGGCGGATATGATTTGTTTATAACCCGACATAATTCCAGCAACGATACTTATCTGGCTCCAGCTCAATTAGGAATGCCTTTCAATTCCATATATAATGATTACATGATGGTTATTGATGAAAACAACAGCATCGGCTATTTCGCCACAGACCGTTTTCAAACTGAGGGAAAGGTGATTATCTATACTTTTATTCCCAATGAAGAAATGAAATACATTAACTTGGACAATAATGAACAGTTAATAAGCAGGGCAAAAATAGCGTCTATTCGTGATACGTGGGAAAAAGGAACTGATTATAAGGCATATATCAGCGAATATAAAAAAATTGTTGGAGAAGAACTGAACAGGAAAAAAAAGGATTTCTTTTTTGCAGTAAACGATAACACAGTTTATTATACATTAGACGATTTTGTGAATGTGGCTGCTAAACAGGCATTCTTGAAAGCGCAGGAATTGGAAAAGCAAATTAAAACGCAGGAAAAAGATTTGGAAGATTTGCGAATTGCATATTCAAAAGGCGACGAAAAATACAGGAAGTCTATTAGCTCTGCTATCCTGTACAGGGAAAATCATTTACCCGAACTGCGGGAACAGTATCGCAAAGCGTTGATTAATGTTCGCAGTTTAGAAATTAAACATGTAAAAAAAATATGATTGAATTAAATTAAAATTTATGGATATAGCAATTGTTGTTGTACTTTGTTTAACAGGAATAGTTCTTATACTACTGGAAATATTTCTAATACCGGGAATTACATTTGCCGCTATAGGAGGAGGACTTTTCTACGCAGGAGCAATCTGGTATGCTTACAGTCATTTAGGTAGCGCAGGAGGAACTGTTACATTAATTTCTTCTATCTTTGTTTTTGGATTGGCTTTTATATGGCTGGTAAAATCTAAAGCATTAGATACCATTGCGTTAAAAACAAATATTGAATCAACGGCGGCGACCGGCGATTTTGTTAAAATCAAGGAAGGCGACGCCGGAATTTCCATATCGCGTTTGAATCCGATTGGGAAAGCTCTCGTGAATGACGTGACGATGGAAGCAAAAACATTAGGAGAATTTATAGATGAGGATACGGAAATCATCGTCGTAAAGGTAAGTCCAACGCAAATAACAGTAAAAACAAAATAAATTAAAATCTTATATTTTATGTTAGAAACAAGTGTGTTTATTTGGATTGTTTTAATAGTAGCAGCAGTAATATTGCTATCTATTTTCTTTTATTATGTGCCTTTCGTACTGTGGGTTACAGCAAAGGCTTCGGGGGTAAATATTTCGCTTATCCAGCTATTTCTGATGCGGTTAAGGAAAGTGCCACCCCCTGTTATTGTCAACGCCATGATTGAAGCGCACAAAGCGGGATTGAAAAATATTACCCGCGACCAGCTGGAAGCGCATTATCTGGCAGGCGGTCATGTGGAAAGAGTTGTACATGCTTTAGTGTCAGCCGAAAAAGCCAATTTGTCGCTGACATTCCAGATGGCAACGGCAATTGATCTTGCAGGACGCGACGTTTTTCAGGCAGTGCAGATGTCGGTTAATCCTAAAGTAATTGATACACCGTCAATTACGGCAGTAGCGAAAAACGGTATCCAGCTATTGGTAAAAGCGCGTATCACTGTTCGCGCCAACATTCGCCAGTTAGTGGGCGGCGCAGGCGAGGAAACTGTAATTGCACGGGTTGGCGAAGGTATCATTTCATCTATCGGTACAGCGGAAACGCATAAGGAAGTGCTGGAAAATCCCGACAACATTTCCAAAGTAGTATTAAAGAAAGGACTGGATGCCGGAACAGCTTTCGAAATTCTTTCAATTGATATTGCAGATATTGACATTGGCAAGAACATTGGAGCTGAACTACAAATGGATCAGGCTCTTGCCGATAAAAATATCGCTCAGGCAAAAGCTGAGGAACGCCGCGCAATGGCAGTTGCACTGGAACAGGAAATGAAAGCCAAAGCTCAGGAAGCACGCGCCAAAGTGATTGAAGCAGAAGCAGAAGTGCCAAAAGCAATGGCTGAAGCATTCCGTTCTGGCAATTTAGGCATCATGGATTATTATAAGATGAAAAATATCCAGGCAGACACCGACATGCGCGAAACTATCGCTAAGCCGGTTAAACCGCAGGAAAAATAATGAATATCAATATTTCTTCGATAGTTTTAAATTCTTTTCATTGTGTAACCCCTAATGACAATGAAGTGATTTAGGGGTTGCTTTGTAAAAATAATATGCAAAAAAGATTTTTCATTTTTATACTTTTTTTCCAGACTTTCTCGCTTTTGGCTCAAGAAGGAAAGACAAGTTTTGACTATTTGTTATTGCCGGTTTCAAATCGTTCTGCGGCGCTTGGCGGCAACAATGTTTCATTAATAGAAAACGACGCCTTATTGGTATTTAACAATCCGGGACTGCTTGGTAATGAAATGAATCTTAATCTGAGCGCTTCCTATCTTTCATATATTGCTGATGTAGGGATGGGTAACGTCATCTTCACAAAATCTATGGGCGAAAGGAGCGCATGGGGAGTTGGCGTAAATTATGTCCATTTTGGAAAGATGATTGAAACAGATGAACTGGATAACATTAACGGAGAATTAAACGCTACCGATATTTGCGGAAATATCTTTGTAGCAAGAGATTTAACAGAAAAATTGAGAGGCGGGATAACTGCCAAATTTCTATATTCCAACTATTACCATAATACGGCAATCGGTTTGGGTGTTGACTTGGGACTGAGTTATTACGATAGCGACAAGAATTTTTCTATCGGCTTGGCAGGAAAGAATCTGGGAAGGCAAATAAAATCTTATGAAGAAGAATTGGTTGCTTTACCATGGGACATACAGTTTGGATTTACTAAAAAATTGAACCATGCTCCAATTCGTATTTCCACAACAGCTATTTACTTAAAACAGTGGCAGTTCGATCATATCTATAAAAAAGAGGAAGCATTTTTTCTTACATTGTTAAAACATTTTGTAATAGGGGTTGACCTTATTCCTTCGGATAATTTTTGGATTGGTTTTGGATATAATATTAAAAGAGGTAGCGACATGTATTTAAAGGAAGGAAATAAACTTGGAGGATTTTCCATTGGCGCCGGATTAAAAGTTAAATATTTCAGTTTTGGCTGTTCTATTGGAAAATATCATACTTCGGCAACTTCGTTTATGCTGAATATATCAACTTCATTTGCTGAACCTGAATTATAATTAAATAATGAAAAAAATAATAATAGCCATAGATGGACATTCTTCCTGCGGAAAAAGTACTATGGCAAAATATTTAGCAAAAAGTATTGGCTATACCTACGTTGACAGTGGAGCTATGTATCGCGCTGTTGCATTGTTTTGTATCGAAAATAATCTTTTTCCTGACGGAGAACTTGATATGGAAACATTGCAGAAAGAAATCAGCAATATTCATATATCGTTTGTAAAGAATGAAATAACAGACAGTTTCGATACATGTCTTAACGGTAGGAATGTGGAAACTGAAATCAGGAAAATGGAAGTTGCCGACAAAGTAAGTCTTGTTGCGGCGGCGGGATTTGTAAGGACAGCTATGGTTAAACAGCAGCAAGCTATGGGATTGGGAAAAGCTATAGTGATGGATGGACGCGATATTGGAACAGTTGTTTTTCCAAATGCTGAATTAAAAATATTCGTTACGGCTTCGCCAGAAATCCGCGCACAGCGTCGCTTGGATGAATTAATTGCAAAAGGCGAAAGCGCCAGTTTCAACGATGTGCTTAGAAATATTGAAAAACGCGATTACATTGATTCTACAAGGAAAGACAGTCCGCTCAGAAAAGCCGACGATGCTGTTGTGTTAGACAATTCAAATATGACAATAGACGAACAAAACAAGTGGCTGATAAATGCTTTTAATCTTCAGTAGATTAGTTTATATTAAAAAACCTGTTAAGTTTTAGAAACTTAACAGGTTTAATTTTTATACTTTAGCGGTTTAACTTTGTGCAACATCATTGCGAAGACGCAGCCTGAAGCAATGATTTTGCACAAAACCATATCGTGCAGAGTATATTTAATTAATTAATTAATTAATTAAGAATTAATTTCCCGCAAAAACGTTTATTGTCTTGAATCGCCTCATACAGATATGTTCCCTGTGTCCATGTTCCTGTTTCGCAGCTATAAGTATAAATATGTTCCTGTTTCAAATTTTTATCTTTGCAAACTTCTTTTATTTTTTTACCGTTAGCATCGTATACACTGATAATCAAAGATTTAATATTCTTTTTCGGTTTTATCGAAAAAGAGAGCTTAGCATTTGCAGTATTGTGATATACATTCATATTTATATCACTGGGCGATGTTTTTGGAATAACTTTTGTATCGTTTGGCGGCGAAAGTATTTCCGCCAGCAATAAACCGTTGATTACATTGCGTTTTTCAGAAGGCGTATTTTTAATTACACCGTCAACAACCATGCATGAAGAACCTCCTCCGTCTATGTTGATAGCATTATCAGCTCCTGCAAAAGACATTATATCAGCCAGTTCTCGCGTACTGACCCCGACAGTTACCCCTGTCTGACGACCGTCTGCTACTACAAAATAAACCTTTGTCCGGTCGTTATTATATCCAACCGATGTTCGCGGATGACGTAAACGTTCCCTGTCTTCAGTTCCCGGAGGCGCAGGAACGCCATTCTGCAAAATCAGCATATTGCCTCCAATCAAATTTTCCACAGATTTCATTTGAGGATTATTATCCATGATAACTCCCCAATTGATAAATATTTCATCGTTTTTTCCAACTTTTTCCAGAAAATCACGTGCAAATCCGTGACCGGAAAGAACTACTTTTCCTCTCTCTATATCCATTTTCTCTAATGCTCCTTCACCAGGATAAATGGGGCGTATTTTTTCTACTTTACATTTTATATCACCGTTAATATCAGGCATCCATAATCCATTTTCTGGGGAAACCAGATATTCTACACCCCATTCATTTGTTTCTGTCTTAGTTTTTCCTGAAAAAGCGTTGTATAAAATCAAATTATGTTCCCAACGAGTTGAATTAAAAGCAGTTATATTATATGTTTCTCCTGTTGGAAGTTTCACAAAAGGAACGAAGCGCATAACATCCATAACAGGCTTACTATGAGCGTCGAAAGCAATGTGAGGAGCGCAATCGGGTCCGTCGGCGCAAAATTCCGGAGAAACAACTTTCTGTGAAAGTTCTCCAAGTATCATTTCTCCACCGCATGGCGTTGAGCCAAAAAAGTCGCCATTAATCGCCGCCAACACACGATGATTTTCGGTAGTTTTACGGTTTGCAACATCCTGAGGATGTTCTTTTCCCTGCGTCAAATCCTTTCCCGACCATGCTTCTATCTTAATATCGGAAGCAGTTATATCTATTTCCAGTACAGATACATACAGCGGGAACGCGGGTATATGCAGGCGCTTGTAAACAGCCGCATTTCCCACATTTTGATTTTCAGTCACTTCAACGTCATAAGCCTTGCCGTTTATTGTAATTGTATTTTGCGCTGTTAAACACGGAAAAATAAACAGCAAATACACAAAGAACAATAAATATTTACTTTGTCTTTTCATTTATTATTAAATCATTAAATTGTTATTGATTGTATCATTTCATCGTTTTTTTCGTCCACATTTTTTCTATTTCTTCCAACGACATGCCCGTTGTTTCCGGAACAAGGAATCGCGTAATCAAAAGATACGGGATACACATCAGTCCGAAAAGCCAAAATACTCCGTAGGACGACAAAGTGGAAGTCAACCAAGGTGTTAACTGACCAATCAGGTAAGTCCCTGTCCATAGCGACAAACCGGCAATCGACATCGCCGAGCCGCGAACTTTAACTGGAAACATTTCTGAAAGTAGCACCCAGATAACTACGCAAATAGAAATGGCGCAGAAAAACACATAAGCCATTATCATTGCCAGCAATAAATTAGAAGAAACGACCGCGCCCTGCGAGTAACGGAAGAAAAACAGCCCAATGCAGAAAAGCATCACGATCATTCCGCTTACGCCTATATATACTAATTTTTTGCGACCGATCCTGTCTATAACAAACATCGCTAAAACAGTAGATAACACATTGACTACTCCAATCCACACCTGCAAATCAAGAGATGCCGTCTTGTCCAATCCTGCCTCTGTAAGGAATTTAGGTCCATAATAGAACACCGCATTTACGCCCATAAACTGACCCAGTATAGCCAGGCAGACCCCAATGATCAAAGCCGTGCGAAAACCAGGTTGCAAAAGTTTTCGCCAATCCGATTTTTTTTCAGTCCTAAGTATTTCATGGATTTCATCAATTTCTTCCTGCGCTTTCCGTTTAGCATAAATTTTTTCCAGAGTGAATAATGCTTTATTTTCCTTATGTTTAAGGACTAACCATCGCGGACTTTCCGGAATAAAAAATACTACAAGAAAAAACAGAATTGCAGGAATGGATTCCATGCCTAACATGCCGCGCCAAACCTCGTCGTTAACAGTCATTTTCATGAACCCGCTTTCGTAAATTACAGAGTGCGACCATTTTAAAACTGCCGAATTGGAAAGGTAGGAAGCAAGTATGCCTGCCGTAATTGCCAGCTGGTACAGAGAAACCAGTGTTCCTCTGTATTTCGGAATAGAAATTTCAGATATATACAAAGGAGATATAATTGAAGCGACGCCGATACCTACGCCACCAATAATCCGGTAAATAACTAACTGATTGAAAGACGAATAAATCATACACCCGATAGCGGAGACAGAAAAAAGCAAGGCTGAAAAAAGCAAAACCGGTTTTCGTCCCCAGAGATCGCTTAGTTTTCCAGCCGCCAGAACGCCTATTATTGAGCCTAAAATGGCGCATCCCACATACCAGCCCTGCTGAATATCGTCCAGCCCAAAGTGATTTTTTACGTCTTCGGTTGTTCCAGATATTACGGCAGTGTCGTAGCCGAAAAGAAAACCTCCCAAAGCGGCAATGAAAGAGAGGAATAACACATATTTGACATTATTATTAGAAGTCATGCTTGTAAGTTAAAAGAAATATTCTTTATAGCGGTTGTAGAGGTGTCCAGCCTGTAAATAAGCTGATTGTGGACTCATAAAATGAGAGAACTCAAATGTAATAGCCTTATCATATTTTGCTCTGGCGGCAGCTTCCAGCTTCATTCGCAGCTTGTCGAATTTGATTGGCAAAAACTTTATAGGCATGTCGCGGTCGAAAGATTCGGCGTTTGTCCAGCATTGCATACCATATTTGTCAGCCATTTTTTTGTTAACTTCAAAGAAAGCGTCCAGTTCGTCGTAATCTATATGTCCATCCTGAAAAGCGCAGGCGTCTACAGCGCCTTTAATTCCATCAAAAATTTCGCTCCATTCCCTTTCGTGTTCATCTACCGAAACGGCGTCGGCTCTGGTCAGGTTTCCCTGCGAAGCCATTACAGCCTTTTTTCCATCAATCCATGGCGATATGAAAGTAGGTAATCCACCCGAAACATCTTTGCATTGCTGTCCCATTGTGCGGAACGCATTAATCGCTCCTTTTGTTTGTCTGCTGATTTCCCCGCTAATATACCATCCTCCAAAGCTTTTGTGTTTGCCATACTGTTTCCACACTTCGTCTATCACGTATTTGTTGTCTTCTATTTCCCACGACAAATCTCCTGTATCCCAGTATTTTCCCGAATCATACAGTCCAAAATAAAACTTCATTCCATGTTTGTCTGCCAGCCGTAGAAACATGTCCAGCAAATCTACGGAAGGTTTGTAGCATCCGTGTTTTTTAATCAGATAAGCAGACGGATAGGTAATAAACTTGCGATAGCCGGAACGAATCATAATCACCGTATCAATTCCTATGGCTTTCATAAAGCTGAAATCCCTGTCCCATTCTTTTTCACCCCAGTTCTGATGAGGAATATCATGGGAAATTTCGTCAAGGAAAGTTCCTGTAATTTTCAATCCCTGCGCACTGGGAACAATCAATTTTGTTTTCTGTTCGGCTTCATTAGCAAATGATTCATTTTCCGCTGCAAAAGAAGACGTTATTGACGTTGTTGCTACAGCTGCTCCTGCAATGGAGAGGGTTTTTAAAAAGTTTCTTCTGTCTTTCATTATATGTTATCCTTTAATTTCAAAAATTTCATTCCAAAGTTTTCCATATTTGATAAAGTCCTCTGGGAATGTGAAAACAACCTTTCCATTTTCCGCCTTTAAGATTCAGGAGGACTTCGCCTTGTCGATTTAGATAGCCGAACCATTCGGGATATTCTGTATCTTTAAAATGCTTCCATGTATAATCATGAACTATTTCAAACCACCGGCTACATTCTTCATTACCGGTTAGCTTATAAGCTTTTGCCAGGGCAATTAAAGTTTCGATATGCACCCACCATAGTTTTTGATCCCATTCCAGCTGCTGCGGAGGATAGCCTTTATAATCCATGAAATAGAAAATGCCTCCGTATTCTTTGTCCCAACCATAATTAAGTGTATTCAGCGTAATTTGTACAGCCTGTTCAATCAATTCTTTATTATTGAAACGGATGCCAATATCCATCATAAACCACATGGATTCAATAGCGTGACCAGGATTGACAAGACGTCCTTCAAAACAGTCGCAAAAACTTCCGTCGGGCATAACATTTTCCAGAATCAAACCGCTGTCTTTCTGATAGAAAACTTTCATGATCTCGTCCACAATAAGTTTGACCGATTTTTCCACTTCGCCGGGTTCTAATAAATCCTCCATAATCAGCGAAATATTACTCAATATCATTGGCAGGGAAAAATTTTTCAGCATACGTGTTTCCGGATAGGATTTGCTGTATTTTCCCTTTGGATTTTCCTTTCGGCTAATTATATTTTTGTAAGTTTCTAAGGCAATATCTCTGTGCCTGATGTTTCCAGTGGCTTTATAGAGTTCTCCAAAAGCCATGACTGCAAAACAGTCGGAAAAAATATTGTATGCCTGAGTAATTGGTTTGCCGGAACGTGTCAGTGAAAAATACCAGTTTCCATTTCCGTCTCTTCCGTAGCGTTCCATAAAATCGGCTCCGTGCAAGGCAATATCAAGCCATGACTGTTTTTTCTCTTCCTTGTTATATATTGAAGCAAAAAAGTACGCTTCCCGTCCTTGAAGCCACATAAATTTATCAGCGTCATACACTTGTCCGAAACGATCCAGACATGTGAAATACCCGCCGCACTCCCTGTCTATCGAATGATTTTCCCAGAAAGGAATAATATTGTTCAATAGCTCGTCGCGGTATTTTCCTGCATGTTTCTTTAAATCTTCCATATTCTAATTTATCCTTAGTTTTACATATTCATTTAATATATGAAATATCAATATTAAATATTTTAATAAATATGAGGACAAATGTAGTACATTTTTTTGTTACATTCAAGAATTTAACAAAAAAAATTAGTAACAAAATTGTAATATATTTTCTACGGCTGTATAAAAAGCCTGTTATTCTGCGTTTGAAACGAAATCTGTTGTAAAGCGTAAGCATTGACTACCAGTGTATTACGCAACTTATTACGCAATAGCCAAGATAAACCCTACAATGACAAAGATTTTGCAGCATAATTAATATTACTTTGCCGTTTGTAATGCTATTTTATAAGACGGTTACTTAATCTCAGTCTAACTGTTCCATAAATTTTTTACGGACAATATAACATGCTCCGGCAACTCCGGCATGACTGCCCAGCGAAGAAAGTTTTAGCTCCATGTCCTGGCTGACTAAGTTTAATGAATATTTTTTGATTGCAGTGAGAATCGGCAGCATCAGGTAATCGCCAACAGTTGACATAATTCCGCCAATAACGACTAATTCGGGATTGAATACATTGATTAATAAAGATATATAGCGTCCCATTTTTTCTCCCAGCGCAGAAATAATATCAATAGCCAAAGTATCTTCATCCATCACAACAGCATTAATAATGCGTTCCAAATCAATATTTTCTATACTTTCCATGTTATCTGCATTTCCTGCAAGCGAAATATTGCCTTCCCTTATTGCGTCTTTAAAAATACGTTCAAGCGCCCAACCTGAGACTTCCGTTTCAAGACATCCACGTTTGCCGCACTGACACAGGATATTATTGTCGAAGAGTGGACTGTGACCAAATTCGCCGGAATATCCCGAATGACCATAGTATAATTGCCCGTCGGTGATAATTCCAATGCCAACTCCCCAGCTCATGTTGACAAATATCACGTTTTTTTCGCCATTCACTACGCCGCAGTTATATTCGCCGAAAGCCATTGCACGGGTGTCGTTTTCGAGATAAGTATTTATGCCTATTTGAGTTGAGATGGTGTGGCTTAAAGAATCTTCCTCTATATAAAAATAGTTGTAGCTGTAGCCTTTTACAGAATTTATTCTTCCTGAAAGGTTTACGCAGGCTCCGATAATGTTGCGCCTGTCTATGCCTGACGCCTCTACAAATTCATTTATTCGCGAACATAATTCACTCAGGGAGCCATGCGTTTCGCTCAGTTCAAAAGGAATACGCTCGTTGATTTTAACAAATTCGTTTTTCAAATCCTGTAAACCAATAGTCAGGAATTTCCGGTTGACTTCAATTCCCAGAAAAAATCCGCTTTTGGAATTGATTCCATATAAATTTGGACGCCGTCCTCCGCTTGTATCAATTTTCCCCAAATCCAGCACAATATTGTCTTTAAGTAAACTGTTAATCACTTTTGTAACAGTCGGAACGCTAAAATAAGTTTTGTTGCTCAAGTCCACAATCGTATAGTTGCCCTCTGTTATGAGGATCTTGATGATATGCCGTTTAAGCTTCAGCGTTTTAATTGCAGAGCGAGAAGCATTTTTCGGAACATTAAAAAGCGAGAATAATCCCATGATTTTATATTTATTAAATAACAGAGTGCAAAATTACATCATTTTTTCAATAAATGTATGTGTATTGCCCAAAAAATATTACGAAATTGAATATGAATACAAGAAAATGGAAGATTTTAATGTTTCTTCCAATAAAGAATATCCGAACAGGCAAAAAAACAGTATTACTTGTCTCTTAAAAGACAAGCAGTTTCAAGGTTTTTCTCATAATTTAGGGGCAAAAAACAATCTTTTAATATTAACTTTTCGTTTTTTTCAAGAAAAAACAGCGTAAAGTTTTTTAATATCAAAAATTTAATCTACATTTGCAGTCCATAATTTACTATCAAAATAATTTAATTAATTTATAATCATGACAAAAGCAGATATTGTTGGTGCTATTTCAAAGAGTACAGGTATTGATAGAGCAAGTGTACTTGCCGCGGTGGAAGGGTTCATGACCGAAGTAATGAAGTCAATGAACAATGGTGAAAATGTTTATTTGAGAGGATTTGGTTCTTTCGTAGTTAAAAAAAGAGCTGCAAAAGCTGCCCGTCACATCAAAAATGAAACAACGATTATCATTCCTGAACGTTATGTTCCTACATTTAAACCTTCTCAATATTTCTCTGAAAATTTGAGAAAAGGAATGGAGGGAAAATAAACTTGAACAAATAAGAATTTATTAATGAAAACTTTTTGAAAATGCCAAGCGGAAAAAAAAGAAAAAGACATAAAATGTCAACGCACAAGCGTAAGAAAAGATTGAGAAAGAACAGGCATAAGAAGAAAAAATAGCCGGGCTTCATCTTGATGGTTACCACGAAAGGTTAAAAGTGCATCAATCGCGCCTTTAACCTTTCGTGTTTAGTCCTATATAAATAATAGTATTTATAAAATTTATAAAAATATTGTGATTAGCGAAATAATAATTGACGTTCAAACAAACGAAATATCTATTGCAATCCTTGAAGATAAAAAATTAGTAGAATTGCAGAAAGAGGCTCGCAATTTTTCATTTTCGGTAGGCGATATATATCTTGGTAAGATTAAGAAACTTATGCCAGGCTTGAATGCCGCTTTCATAGATGTTGGTTACAAAAAAGATGCATTTCTTCATTATCAGGACTTAGGCGTTAATTTCAATAACTTGAATAAATTCCTGGAAGCTGCCGTTGCCGACAAGAAAAAATTACCTTCGTTAAATAAATTTGCACATTTGCAAAGTTTTCCAAAAGAAGGTAGCATGTCGGACGTATTGAAACAGGGTGATGATATACTTGTGCAGATTGTAAAAGAGCCTATTTCAACAAAGGGTCCCCGTTTAACTTCGGAAATTTCTTTTGCTGGCAGGTATCTGGTAATTATTCCTTTCGGAGACAAAGTTTCAGTTTCTCAAAAAATCAGATCAAGCGAAGAAAGGGCAAGGCTAAGGCAATTAATTTTAAGTATTAAACCTAAAAATTTTGGCGTGATTGTGCGAACTTCCGCCGAATATAAACGAGTTGTTGAACTTGATACCGAACTGAAAACATTACTTAAACGCTGGGAGGACAATATGTCTAAAGTCCTCAAAAACAAAGCGCCTTCGCTTCTTTACGAGGAAACAGGCAGGACTGTCGCATTGCTGAGGGATATATTCAGTCCTTCATTTGAACACATTTATATCAACGATGAAGAAGTTTACAATGAAGTTAAAGACTATGTAGCGCTTATTGCACCTGAAAAAGGCGATATTGTAGAACATTATACCGGAGAACTTCCTATTTTTGATAACTATGCCATTACCAAACAATTAAAATCCGGATTCGGGAAAACAGTGACTTTTAAAAGCGGCGCATATCTGATTATTGAACATACAGAGGCGATGCATGTGATAGATGTAAACAGCGGAAACCGCTCAAAATCAACATCAGGGCAGGAAATTACAGCATTGGAAGTAAACACGGCAGCTGCTACTGAAATAGCACGCCAGTTGCGCCTCCGCGATATGGGCGGTATAATTGTAATTGATTTCATTGACATGCATGAATCGGAGAACCGTCAGAAACTTTACGACTACATGCGAAAGATTATGGTAAGCGACAGAGCCAAACATAACATCTTGCCATTAAGTAAATTCGGATTAATGCAAATTACGCGACAGCGAGTTAGACCGGCGCTTAATTTCACAACAGCCGAAACCTGTCCTGTTTGCCTTGGAAAAGGAGAAATCAAGCCATCCATCTTTTTTGTAGATCTCATTGAGGAAAAAATCAGGGAAATTGTTTGGAAATTTAAAGTAAAGAAATTTAATCTTCATGTGCATCCTTACGTTGCAGCATTTATCAATAAGGGAATTTTTTCCCAGAAAATGAAATGGAGATTCACATATTCGTGGGGTATTTCAGTCATTCCCGATCAGAGTTTGGGTTTTCTCGAATATAAATTTTTCGACATAAATAAGAATGAACTGGATATGAAGGAAGAAAATTTCTTAGAGTAAAAATAAAAAAATTATGTGCTATTTATCAGTCGATTATATGTATATTTATTTTTTGATATAATTGCGCTGTTTGGTTGTATGATTTTTTTTTATTAACTTTGCGTTTTTAATTAATGACAGGAGGCCTCGTAGTTTAGTGAATAGAACGACAGATTCCGGTTCTGTAGGTCACAGGTTTGAGTCCTGTCGGGGTCACAAATAAGTAAAAGGGCGTGTAACAATAAGTTACGCGCTTTTTTTGTATATGTGTAGGCAGTTTATATTCCCATCCTTTACCGTGCTTACGTACACGGCTACAAAGATACTGGCGCTACGCGCCTTCTCGCAAAACACAAGGTTTTGCAGATGATCCGTATTATCTGCTTTTGTTTCTTTAATTATTGAATTTAGCATCAAATATTTTTTAGAAGAACAAGATAAGCACATAATAGAAACAAATAATAATACAATTATTTTATTCATTTGGAATGTTTCTGTTTAAATTCTTAATTTCTTTATCCGTAGCAACCCGTCGGATAGGGGGGCAGTATGATGTACCGGCTATGGAGAGTTTCTGCCCATGTCGATAGCCACGCGCCTTACGGTGTTAGAAAAATTGATCATGAATTAACGCCATTACTCTTCCTCCGCTATTTCAATCACTTGAAATCCCGTTTTTGCCACGCTCATCGCCGTAAAAATACCGAAAGCGTTTTCAATGGCGCTTGACGGATTTGCCAAATCAGTTGCGCTAATTCGCTCGTAAAGATCTACATACTCTTTGTTTACCCGATAAACATAAATCGAATAATTGCCCGCCGTCCTAAATTCCCGCGAAGTAGTCGTATAACTGTCGCCCTGAAACGGTTGCATCATTCGACGACGAAATGTAGTGCCGCCGCCCATATCCGGCATATCGGACGTAGCCGGACTTTCAATGTAAATCTGATAATAACTGTGGTCGGGATCGTCCCACGCAAGCCGGATTTCGGTAGTGTCGGCAGTATCCCAAAAATAGGAAGTCGATGTGCGGGTAATATATGTCGGCTCAATGCTCAAGCCGGTTACGGGTTTCGGAATGTCGGTGGAAGCAGATACTGTTTTTCCACGATATTCAAAAGATAAACTGTAATTCTGAAGTCCGCGAATGGTATCATTTCCAAGATTCAGGGAATACGTTCCTGCTGCGGTTTCGGTCAATGATTTGCCGTTGATATTCAACTGTAAACCGCCGATTGGATTGGAAAATTCGTATCCGTCCTTCAAATAGACTTCCATGCTGTATAATTTGACAGTCAATGAGTTTGCGCCTTCCTGTAAATAACTTTCCACGATAGGCATATCCGTAGAGACGTCATACGTCATCAATTCTTCTCCGCAAGCTGTTGCCAGCAAAATTATAATAACAAAAATTATATGTTTCATTTTTTTCGTAATTCGTAATTATTTTAGTTGTATGCTTAAAGTAATATTAGGCGTAAATCCCAATAGATTAATATTTGTTTCCGTAATACCCGCTTTTTCATCGTAGGCATATTCATTGTACCAAACATTGGCGTTGTCATATACATTGAACAAAGAAAGACTGAGGCTTGATTTGACTCCCTTGATAAACGACAAATCATATTTTGCCAGCAAATCCATACGGTGATAGGCAGGATAGCGGGCATTGTTTTTCTTATCTACTACAATGAAATTCATGTTACCGTTGTTCGGGGTATTCAGCGTATAACCGCCGATTGGTTCGGTAAACGGTTTGCCGGTAGCGTAAATCCAAGTTGCCGAAAGCGTTAAATCGCGATGCGGCTTGTATGTCAATACGGTTTTAAATTCATGGGTTACATCTTGATTGGCAGGAAAATAGCCGTTTCCGTAAACCGGAAAATGATAGCGCGTTTCGCCCAACGTATAGCCAATCCAGCCGGTCAGTTTGCCGTATTTCTTTTGTACAAGGAAATCAATCCCGCGCGAATAGCCTTTTCCGTTGTAGAAAAACTCTTGATAACCGCTGTTGTCGATAAATGAAGGCGCAAACCGGAGGGTATATTCGCTCAAATCGTACAGTTTTTTATAGTAGGCTTCCACGTCGAAAAGATAATCTTTTGTTTCGTAACTTCCGCCAAGTACAAAATGGGTCGAACTGCTGACGGGAATACCTTTGTCGTCGGAAAGCAACCATATATCGCGGCTTCCGGCAGAAATATCTTCGCGCACAATTCGGTTCACAAACTGCTTGTAATATCCTGTGGAGGCTTTCAGATTCAAACGGTCGTTGATTTTGTAAAAAGCCTGAAAACGCGGTTCGGCATAAATTTTTGAAGTTACGTCGTAAAATGAAAAACGGAGACCGGGCTGAACGGTAAATTTATCGCCAAGCGTCCATCTGTCCTGAACGTATGCGGCAAGCAAATTGCCTTTGTTTTGCATGTCGATAATATTTGTCGTATCGCTTTGCGCGTAGCGGTAATTAATCCGGTAATTGGAATAATTCAAGCCAAATTCCAGCTTGTTATTTCCATTTATTTTATATTCATTGTCAAATTTTAACGAATAATCCCAAAGATTGTTATTTTCGTCGGTATTTTGATTGAACATAACGGCAACATTGTTTGATGATTGGCTGCTGCTGGAGGTTGTCGTGCTGTTTTCTCTGTCGCGCAGACTGTAATAATTGGAAAACGAAACAAGGAGGTTGGAATAAAAGCGGTCGTTCCAATTTCGCGACCATTTCAGGCTGCTGCCTATATTTCCCCAATTTGTTTTGTCGGTTATGCTTCCGCTCATGAACGAACTGCCAAAGTTTTCGCGGGAATTGTCAAGAACGTCTTCGCCGTTGAAAAAACTGAAGGAAACGATGTCGCGCTTTGTTGGATTATAAGTCAATTTGGCATTGAGGTCGTAGAAATATGATTCCGGCTTCTGCTGATTCCGCTGGTTAAAGCGTCCGCCGGGACCGCTCATTGACTGTTGCGAATTTTCGGAATATACGCTGGTGAATTTGTCGTACATAAAACTTTGGAATGA
>JAIRPX010000337.1 GCA_031256775.1 Dysgonamonadaceae bacterium | reverse complement strand
GTTCCTGCATAATGTTTTCCTTTGTTGCAGGGAGTGCTGAGTAATTAGCAGAGAGTACACCATCAGAAGTGTAAGCACGCTTACGAACCATGTCAAAATATGCCTGCGCATTGGAGCTTCCCAATTCAGCAGCCATCAGCAATACATCTGCATAGCGGATAATTACATAATCCTGATGATTAGAGGTCTGCATATCGCCCGAACCATCTTCTTTCGATGCGGGAGTACCATCAGCAAAGCATAGCGGAGAATATTTCTTCACAGCATAACCGGTATATTCACGCCAATCTTTGTAGCTGGCTTCAAAGTCTGCAAGTTCGGCGATACCTTCATTGGCTAAATCTATAATTGACGCACTACGCCGTGTGTCTCCACTTTTAAATTCATTAACGAATGTAGGATTGACAGTCAAAGCGCCCCATCCTTTGCCTAAAGGAGCCGAATAAAGAGAACGCATACCCAACATTACCTGCCAACGATTACCATCATTATTTCCATTATAATCTTGCGAACTGGTAAATTTCAAGGCAAGAATGGTTTCGCTGTTACCATCACCGGCGTATGTCCCATACAGCGTTCCCATATCACCGATTTCAGCAACACCACCCGACGCCGCAGGCCACAAATTTTTGAAATCACTAACCAATTCATATTCTTTGGAAGTAATAATGTCTTCTACCGCCGCTAATGCATCAGATTTTGTAATTCCTGTCGGTTCTGTTCCGTAATATCCTGTATAATAAAGATATGCACGAGCAAAGAGCGCAGCGGCAGCATACTTTGTGATGTGACCATCATTGCTCGAAGCATTTGCTTTGGGATAAGCATCTGCGGGAATATTTTCCATGGCATACTTCAAATCTTTAAGGATAAGCGCAAATACTTCTGATGGGGCGGCTTGAGAACGGTTTTCATTTACAGGTTCGTCAAACAAAGGAATATTACCCCATAAGCGAACCATATCAAAATAGAGTATGGCGCGGATGGTGCGACATTCGCCCATATATGTACCGCGCTTACTGTTTGTTCCATTCCAGCTAATTTGTTCTTCGCGGGAAATCAACTCATTGCAACGATAGACCGCTGCATAATAATTCTTCCAGTCGCTTTCGTAGATGTTAAGGTCGGCAGGCGATTGCGAGATGTCGAAACGGTCAATAGCTTGATAGTTACGCGCATCTAACTTACCTGTCGCCCCAAAACATTCATAAGACATGGTTTCAGCGCCCAGATAGAAACCGACTTGCAGAGCGGAGGAAGTTTGGCGCCATCCGTCGTAACAAGCAATCAAAGCACGCCATGCGTCATTTTCATTTTTATAAGAAGTGCCTGTGGTAGATTCCGTTTTAGATTCTACATCCAGAAAACTTTCTGCGCAGGAACTCATCCCCAAACTTAAACACAGGATGGATACCGCTAAAATGTTGTATTTTATTTTATTCATTTTAATGTATATTAATTAGTTAGAATTTAAGATTTACGCCAAAAAGGACAGTACGTGGGCGGGGATAGTAACCTATGTCGATACCGGATACCCATCCATCGGTGCCATAACCAATTTCCGGATCCATACCGTCGTACTTCGTAAATGTAAATGCGTTTTGTACTTGAGCATAAATACGCGCCTGACCAATGACTTTGGATTTGATTAACTTGGAAAAGTCGTATCCAAGTGTGATGTTACTTATACGCAAGTAGTCGCCGTCCTGAATAAAAAGGTCGGAGAACTGCCAATTGATGTTCTGTTCCGTTACGCGGGGAATTTTGTTGCTTGTTCCTTCGCCTGTCCAACGGTTAAGAATAGCTGTTGTGTAATTTGCAGCTTTATTCGTAAATTGACGGTATGATTGCACAATCTGCTGACCTGCAGCGCCACTTGCCAAAACAGAAAAGTCGAAGCCTTTATACTCGAATCCAAGGTTGATGCCAAAAGTAAAGTCAGGCATACCATTACCCAGATTCACTTTATCGTTATCGTCAATCACACCATCGTAATTAACGTCAATGTATCTCACATCGCCGGGCTGAACGTCGCTCTGGAGTACACCGTTACCGGCAGCAATCCAATCTGTAATTTCCTGCGTGTTTTGGAAAATTCCGGCAGTTTTGTAACCCCAGAAGTACCCGATGGGTTTCCCATTCTCTGCGCGGTAAAATTCGGGCGTATTATCATAAAGTTGATTGGTAGCGCCATGGATGATGCCATCTTCAGTGGGTATTTTTCCTACCTTATTTTTGTTATATGCTCCGTTCAGACCAATATTATATCTAAAATTATCGTTAATCCAGTCATTCCATGACAATGCCAGTTCAACTCCAGTATTCTTTACACTACCCCCGTTGATAAAAGGAGCTCCAGCACCTACTGTTGCTAAAATAGGCGCCTGTACCAACCAGTCTTTGGTTTCTTTGATATAGAAATCAAAATTCATATCCAATCTGCCTTTTAGGAAACGGGCATCCAAACCGATGTTGGTCTGTTCGGAGGTTTCCCATGTTACTTTTTCATTTGCCAAACGACTTGGGTATGCACCCCAATTTTTTGCCAACTGACCGGCCGCATCTGCATCACCATACCCGCTACCAAATAAATAGTGCGTATTTGTACTCTTCATCGGAGCTAAATACTGGTAGTTGCTAATATTCTGGTTACCTACCTGTCCCCAACTAACACGCAGTTTCAGGAAGTCAAGCCACGACTGTGTATTTTCCATAAATGCTTCATTTGTAAGCGTCCAACCTGCTGAAACGGAAGGGAAGTAACCGAAACGATTACCACGAGCAAAGCGAGAAGAACCATCAGCACGCAAGGTAGCATTAATCATATAGGTTTCTTTAAAGTTCCAGCCCAAACGACCGAAATAAGAAACACTACGGCCTTCATCGTGCGGACTACCCGATGCGCTCAAACCTTCAATACTGGAAGACGCTGTACCATTATTAATATATGCATACTTCCATGTATCGAAACCTTCTTTCAAATTACCGTTACCAGCTCCCAGATAAGTACCTTCATAGCGATAGGATTCCATACCCAGCAATGCGTTGAAGGCATGGTCGTTAATTGTCCAATCGTAGGTAGCGGTGTTTGTCCACGTCATACCCAAGCCGTGATTCATATTTTGGGATACGCGGGTACGGGTATCGTTGTAAGTATATATACTGAAATGATAAAGCGGCGTAAAACTGCGGTATTCGCTCGAATTGTAAACGGCGCCGAATACGGTACGCAATTTCAAGTTCTTGACAGGTTCTATTTCAGCATAAAGATTGCCGCTGAATGTTGCCGCCTTATTTTCGTTGTTGCTGTCGGTCATCATAAGACCATAAGGATTGCCTTCACCATTGAACCAATCACTGTTGCTTGTGTCGTTGTATGGAGAATCATACATATTATTATCACTGTAAACCGGAGTCAATGGCGACATGCCAAAAGCGCCTCTTAGCGTATTGTTGTACTGATTATCTACCTTGATGCCATTGTTTTTCTTATAAACGAAACTTACCTGTTCGCCAACTTTTAGGAAGTTGTTAAACAGTTTGTGTTCGGAATTTACACGGAAATTGTAACGTTCGTAGTTGGAAACATCCGAACCGCCAACGACGCCTTCCTGATTCATATAGCCCAGCGAAATGGCATAAGTAGAAGTAGCCGAGCCGCCATTGACACCCAGCGTATAACTTTTGGTTTTGGCATTGTCCTTAAACATCGCATCTATCCAGTCGATGTCGTAAACATTAGCATTTGCATCATAAATAGATTTGTAATTGTTCCAGTCATAAACTGCGTTACCGCTGTTCAATGCCTGTTCATCCATGATAGTCATGTACTGTTTCGCATCAAGCATCTGCGCCTTACGAGCTACATTCTGAATGCCATAATAAGCGTCGAAATTAATCTGTGCTTTACCTTCTTTCCCGCTTTTTGTAGTAATAAGCACCACCCCGTTAGCAGCCTGTGCGCCATAGATAGCGGCTGAAGCCGCATCTTTCAACACATCAATACTTTCGATATCTGCCGGGTTCAATGTGGCAATATCACCACCAACGCCATCAATTAAATAAAGAGGCGACGAGTTTCCCACTGTACCCAAACCACGAATACTTACTTTCATATCACTACCCGGCTGACCGGAAGTAGAAACAATACTCACGCCCGGAGCCTGTCCCTGCATAGCCTGCAATGGACTTGTTGTGTTCGACTTAGCAATATTCTCTCCCTTTACCTGTACGGTAGCGCCGGTCACCAATTTCTTCTTCTGTACTCCATAACCAACCACTACAACGTCGTTCAATACATTTATATCTTCTTCCATTTCAACATTCAATATACTTTGATTGCCGATTGGAATAGATATTTTCCTGTAGCCCAAATAGATAAATTCAAGTGAGGCATCACTGTTTATTTTTAATGTGAATTTACCGTCCACATCTGTCGTGGTTCCGTTGGTTGTTCCTTTTTCTACCACGGACACCCCGATTAAAGGTATTCCGCCGGAAGAAACAACTCCGGAAATTCCACGTTCTGTTTGGGCTTGCATATTCAGATGCAAGCCTACAACCATAACACTTATCAGGAATAACTTCAGAAAACTTGAATCTATCAATTCCCTGAATTTTAAACCCATCATAAGTGGTTTGTTAAATTTTTTGTTAATTTTCATGTGTAACATGTGTAATTAAAATTAAATATTTAGTATTAGTAGAACAACAAATTTCATTTCTGTTATTTTGAAATGCAAAGATAGCCGTGCCTAATAGATAAAAGGTGATAAAATGTTATGTAAAGCGGGGCATATTGTTATTTTGAAAAATATGACCTCAAGATGTTATCAAAACAGACATGCCGATATATAAAAATGGACTTACCTTTGATTATTCTATTTACAAATACAAACTGATATGATAAGTAAATTATTGATTTTAGTTAGTTTAGTTAGTTTATTGCCGGAAAATCCGATTTCCGGTCAAAACATTTTTAAAAATCCCGTATTGCCGGGAATGAATCCCGATCCGAGTATTTGCCGTGTCGATGATGATTTTTATCTGGTAACGTCTTCTTTTGAGTATTTTCCGGGATTACCTGTTTACCAAAGTAAAGACCTTGTTCATTGGAAATTAATCGGACATGCTTTATCCCGCGCAAGCAATAATCCCTTATGGGGATGTGAAGCATCCACCGGAGGTCAGTATGCTCCCACTTTGCGTTATCATGATGGGCTGTTTTATGTTATCGGCACTAATTACGGAGGAGCGGGTACTCAAGGAGTCTTTTATGTGACAGCCGAAAATCCCGCCGGCCCATGGTCGGAACCTGTATGGACGGGGGATTGGTATGTTGATCCTTCTCTGGAATTTATAAACGATACGGCCTATTACTTAAGTCCTGATAATAACGGCAGTTTCCTTCTTGGCGTAATGAATCCGAAAACAGGCAAGTTTACCAAGCCGTTAAGGAAAATAGCGGAAGGACTTGGGGGTTCTTCACCCGAAGGTCCGCATTTTTATAAAATAAACGATTACTACTATATTATGTCTGCCGAAGGTGGTACAGGCTATCAGCACCGGGAAGTAATACAGCGAAGCAAATCGCCTTGGGGTCCATACGAGCCAAGTCCGGTTAATCCTGTTCTTTCCAATATGAGCGCTCCCGAACATCCGTTTCAAGCAATCGGTCATGCAGATTTGGTACAGCTTAAAGATGGAAGCTGGTGGGTGGTTTGCTTGGGAATCCGACCTAAAAACGGTAAATATCAACATTTAGGTCGCGAAACCTTTCTTGCACCTGTTACATGGGATGAAAACGGATGGCCCCAAGCGGGTAAAAACGGCGTAGTTGAAGAAAAATATCTTGGACAGTTGCCTTCATTTGAATGGGAGAAAGACCCTGATAGGGATGATTTTGAGGGATACTCCTTGAACTTATACTGGAATTTTATCAGGAATCCGCATCTCGAAGACTGGTCGCTTACCGCAAATCCGGGATATTTAAGACTGAATGGCTCTAAAATAAATTTTAGCGAAAAGGATTCGCCTGCTTTTATCTGCCGGAGGCAAACGGCTTTCGATGTGATTGCTTCAGCAAAGATAGCTTTTGTTCCTGTTGCTGAAAACGAAGAAGCCGGGCTTGTGGTAAGAGCCGATGATAAAAACCATTATGATTTGCTTATTACATTGCGTAATGGGAAAAGGGTGGTAATGTTCCGAAAATATTTGCAGAATAAAATCGACGGAATTAATTATAAAGAAATACCCGATGGGGATATTGTTTTGCGTATCAGTGCAACGGATAAGGAGTATAAATTTTGGATTCAAAAAGAAAGAGCAAATGCCGAATTAATAGGAACAGCCTCTACCAAAGATGTTTCCAATGAAGTAGTAGGTGGTTTTACAGGCGTATTTATCGGTATGTATGCTTCGGGAAACGGAAAGGCGAATGTCAATCCTGCCGACTTTGACTGGTTTGACTTTGAG
Organism: Dysgonamonadaceae bacterium; assembly: GCA_031256775.1. Lineage (GTDB taxonomy): Bacteria > Bacteroidota > Bacteroidia > Bacteroidales > Azobacteroidaceae > Azobacteroides. Next base: position 5,210 of record JAIRPX010000337.1, on the reverse strand, counting down.
GAAAATGAAAAATAAATATAAAAAATCATACATCATGAATAAGTATATAATTTTTATAATTACTGTATTAACAACTTTATTTACGGGATGCCAGAGCAGTCCGTACAAAAAAATGAGAGACGGGATAATCGTTACATTGAAATCCGATAAGGCTTTGTCTACAAAAAATATACGTTTGCAAGTGATAACAGACGATATTATCCATGTAACGGCTACTCCCAATCCTAAATTTTCGGATAAAAACAGCCTTATCACAGTATATGATAAGACGCAAACTCCGGAATGGAGCGTTATTGAAGAGAATGGAAATGTTCTTTTGAAAACAGCTACAACCATTGCAACCGTTTCACTATCCACAGGAGAAGTTACTTTTTCAGATATGAACGGGAATATACTCCTTCGTGAAAACAAAGGCGGAGGAAAAATATTTTCCGATATGGAAATTGAAGGAATAAAATCCTGTACCATACAGCAAATTTTTGAGTCGCCCGAAGACGAAGCTTTCTTCGGACTTGGACAACATCAAGCCGGCGAATTTAATTACAAAGGTAAAAACGAGGTTCTTTACCAGTATAATACGAAGGTATCCATACCGTTTGTATTATCAAGCAAGAATTATGGAATACTGTGGGATAATTATTCTTTAACCAAATTCGGCGATTCGCGCGATTATGCAAATCTCAATCAGTTTAAGTTATATAATAAAACCGGAAAAGAAGGAGGATTAACAGCTACTTATATGGTAAATGCCGATTCTGCAAATGTTTTCGTAGAAAGGAATGAATCCCAAATAGATTATGAGAATTTGGAAACCGTGAAAAAATTTCCAAAGGATTTTCCTTTTTATAATTCACGCATCACTTGGGAAGGCGAACTTGAAGCCGCCGAAACAGGAAAATATCATTTTATCCTATATTATGCAGGCTACACAACTGTTTATCTTAACGGCAGGGTAATTGTGCCCGAAAGGTGGCGCACGGCGTGGAATCCGAACAGCTATAAATTTACGGTAGATGTTAAAGCCGGAGAAAAACAGAAAATCAAATTAGACTGGAAACCCGATGGAGGAACTTCTTATATTGGATTGAAGGCATTAAGTCCTATATCTCCTGAAGAACAGAATAAATTGTCTTTATGGTCTGAAGTAGGCAATCAAATTGATTACTACTTTATACGAGGAAATAATGCAGACGAAGTCATCAAAGGTTACAGGACAATTACCGGCAAATCGCCGATTATGCCCAAGTGGGCAATGGGATTCTGGCAAAGCCGCGAACGCTACAAGACACAAGACGAGATTTTGAACGCTTTGCGCGAATACCGTAAACGGAATATTCCGATTGACAACATTGTGCAAGATTGGTCGTACTGGCCTGAAGATGCTTGGGGAAGCCATGATTTCGATACGGCGCGTTTTCCCGACCCGCAAGGAATGGTCGACAGTATCCACGCATTGAACGCGCGTATTATGATTTCAGTATGGCCTAAATTTTACCATACTACGGCTAATTATAAAGCTTTTGAAGAAAAAAGATGGATGTTCGACCGTGCGGTGAAAGACAGTATCCGCGACTGGATCGGCAAAGGATACATCGGAGGATTTTACGACGCTTACAGCGAAGGCGCACGTAAATTATTCTGGAATCAGATAAATGACAAGCTATATTCCAAAGGTATCGACGCTTGGTGGATGGATGCTTCGGAACCCGATATTCTTTCCAATGCAAGCATGGAATACCGCAAAGAATTAATGAATCCGACTACTTTAGGCTCTTCCACCGAATATTTTAACGCTTACGCTCTGGTCAATGCGCAGGCAATTTACGAAGGACAGCGTTCGGTTAAACCCAACGAGCGTGTATTTTTGCTCACTCGTTCGGGATTTGCAGGTCTTCAACGCTATTCTACGGCAACGTGGAGCGGCGACATCGGTACGCGCTGGGAAGATATGAAAACCCAAATATCAGCAGGATTAAACTTTGCGATGTCGGGTATTCCGTACTGGACGATGGATATTGGCGGATTCTGTGTGGAAAAACGGTATGAGCAGGCAAAAGAAGGCTCGGAGGATATGAAAGAATGGCGGGAATTAAACACTCGCTGGTTTCAATTCGGAGCATTCTGCCCTTTGTTTCGCAGTCATGGTCAATATCCGTATCGAGAAATATACAATCTTGCGCCCGAAGGAAGTTCGACCTACAACAGCATGGTTTATTACACGAAATTGCGTTATCGTCTCATGCCGTACATTTATTCGCTGGCAGGCATGACCTACTTCAACGACTATACCATCATGCGGGCTTTGGTCATGGATTTCAACACAGATGCAAACACGCATTGCATTGGCGATCAGTATATGTTCGGTCCCAACCTAATGGTATGTCCGGTTTACACCTATAAGGCAACCTCAAGAGCGGTCTATTTTCCTGCCGGTACGAATTGGTATAATTTTGAAACAGGGGAATATATAATCGGTGGAAAGGCAATAAACGTAGCGGCTCCTTACGAACAGATACCCTTATTTGTGAGGGAAGGCTCAATTTTACCAATGGGACGGGAAATTCAATCGACCAAAGAAACACAAACCGATTTGACATTAAAGGTTTATACAGGCGCAAACGGCGAATTTACGCTTTACGAAGATGAAGGCGTAAATTATAACTACGAAACCGGAGCTTATTCCACCATTGGATTAAGTTATGACGAAATTTCAAAAACCCTTACAATAGATGAAGTAAAGGGTGAATATCCCAATATGCCGAAAGAAAGGACATTTACTATTGAATGGGTTATGAAAGAAAAGAAAAACGTAATCTCGGCAGTGGAATATTCAGGGAAAAAAGTGTCGGTGAAAATAGCTGAATAATACAATATATGACAAACATGAAAATAATTTTTGTTATCAAATCGAAAAAATAAATATATGAAAATGAATTTCAAAACAGTTTTTATAGCATTCGTCTTGGCGGTATGCCCGGCTTTCTTATTTTCGCAAAACGGATATCAAAATCCTATCATAAGAGGATTTAATCCGGATCCCAGTATTTGTCGCGTGAATGACGATTTTTATTTGGTAACATCTTCTTTTGAATATTTTCCAGGATTACCGATTTATCATAGTAAAGATCTTGTCAACTGGGAGCAACTCGGCCATTGCCTGACAAGGGACTCTCAGCTTCCTCTGCATAAAGCATTTGCTTCCGGCGGATTGTTTGCGCCTTCGCTGCGTTATCACGACGGAACGTTCTATGTAATCTGTACCAATGTGTCGGGAGGAGGCAATTTCTTTTGCACGGCAACCAACCCTGCTGGTACTTGGAGCGATCCTGTATGGGTCGATATAGAAAGTATAGATCCTGATATTTTCTGGGACGAAGACGGAAAAACATACTTTGTGACACAAGGCGGCGAAGGAATCAGGGTAACGGAAATAGATATAAAAACAGGGAAAACCCTTTCTCCGGAACAGCTTGTATGGGGTGGTATCGGACATCGTTTCCCCGAAGCGCCGCATATCTATAAAAAAGACGGTTATTATTATTTGCTATTGGGCGAAGGTGGAACCGAATATGCACATAGTGCCACAATCGGACGCAGCAAATATCTGTACGGACCATACGAATCCTGTCCGTTAAACCCTATTCTGACACATTGCAACCGGATAGGGCAGGACAACCTGATTCAGGGGACAGGGCATGCAGATTTTATTCAGGCAGGCGATGGTTCATGGTGGATCGTTTTCCTCGGATTCAGAGTTACACAACGCTACGCTTATTATCATATATTGGGTCGTGAAACATTCCTTGCACCCGTAGATTGGCCGAAAGGTGGATGGCCGCAAATAAACGGTAACGGGACTGTGTCATTAAACATGGATGTGCCTACACTCCCGCTGCATCCGTTCGAGAAGCGCCCGTTACGTACCGATTTTGATGAACGACAATTAGGTTTCGAGTGGCAATATTTGCGCAATCCTGCGAGAGAAAATTATTCGCTTACAGACAGGAAAGGTTACTTGAGAATCACCGCTTCCCCCTACACCTTGAATGAAACGGAAGCTGTGTCTTTTGTTGCCCGCAGACAAACGGAATACGATTTCAGTGCGGAAACACTCCTTGAATTTAACACATCGGCTGATAATGAAGAAGCAGGAATAACACTTCTGCAAAACAATACACATCACTACGAGTTGTTAATCAAAAAAACAGGAGAACAGCATGTCGTTCAACTGCGTATATCGGTAGGTTCCCTTTTCTACATTGCAGCAGAAAAAACTATCGCAAGCAACAAGGTGAAACTTAAAATCGACGGTTCTCCATTTCAATATTCATTTTCTTATTCGGAATCCAACAGTAACCAATATCACGAATTAGGCAAAATGGATACCCGTTATTTGAGTACCGAAGTAGCCGGAGGCTTTACGGGAGTAATGATTGGCTTATATGTATCGTCCAACGGCAAGCCAAGTACAGCCAAAGCATATTATGACTGGTTTGACTACAAGACAGAAAAGTAAAGGGAAGTTTTGTGCATGGTTTACTGAAAAAGGAAATCGGCGACAAAACCACTCAAAACATTTCATTACATAAAAAACAATAACCGCCGAAATACCCTCGCAAAGATAATTTTTACCCTTGCGAGGCAAGGCTGTTAAGTCCTACTTGAGATATTATAAAGTTCTTTGACATTATAGTTTGCAAAAATTTCACTGGCGTATTTGATTGACTTGTTTGTGGTTTTCAATATATTGAAAGCAAAGTCCCTGAACAATGAAAGATTTGCCGCAGCCTGTTTGTCTTTTGTACATTCGACATCTTCGCGCATAATCGCGTCTTTGGTATAATGCAGCTTGTTTTCAATGCCCCAGTGAGAACATATGCCGTCCGCAATATATTCGGCATCGTCCGTTTTCAAGTCGGATAGACTTTGTTGCAACGGTTTTCAAGCCGGTATTTTTATCAAGTAACATTAACTCACTTTGTAAGCATCAGGCATACCAATCCCGATGAATTTATTCAATGTCATACATTTGAGTTTGACCTCCGTTTCCTGATTTCTTAATGTTCGGGCGTCTAATTCTCCGCCCAAAAGCGTCTTGTACCGGAACATTACCACTTCGTTGAGACTTCGTCGATGATAGCCGTTTTGTTCTTTCCATGATTTCGTGCCGTGTTTATTTATGTATTCCACTGCCCGATTGCCTTGTCTGT
>JAIRPX010000304.1 GCA_031256775.1 Dysgonamonadaceae bacterium | reverse complement strand
ATGTCATAATAATACGACAACATAGAAAAGAACAAACTTTTACCGAACTTGCGCGGACGAATGAAAAAGTGATTGCGATTTGCTTCACTTTCAATCATCTCAATAAACCGCGTTTTATCGACATAGGCATAATTGTTGGTAATTAAACTACCAAAATTAGACTCACCGTAAGGCAATTTTTTTACTGTTTTAGTATCCATATCGTTTTTCGTTTTTACAAAGGTAATGATTTCTTTTCAAATAAAAAACATTAACGTTTCTTGTTTTCCTGTGAATTTTTAGTTACATTTTTATCCGTTTGTGTGTAATCCGAAGATTTTATGCTAACTTTGCCACTTGTGAATCAGTTAATATTTAGTTTTTGATTTATTATTATATAGCATGAAATCAATTTTTTTTAGAGGCGCATGGCGCCAAAATTTTCAAAGTATTGCAGTAGTAACTTTATGTATGCTGGTTTTGTTTGCCTGCAAGGAAAAACGTCCGGCTGTGATTGAAACGCCTGTTTTTGATGGATGGAGTACCACAACTCTTGAAATCGAAAAGATTGAGATGAACGATTCTGCAACGATTTTCCACATCAAGGCATTTTACTATCCAAACCAATGGATAAGGATTTATGAGGGCGCTTTTATCCGTCCAAGCGGAACAGATGAAAAACTGACTGTTGTAAAATCGGAAGGAATTGAACTGGGGAAGGAATTTTATATGCCTGAATCGGGCGAAACGTCTTTCAAACTGTATTTTCCGCCATTGAAGCCGGAAATTACGAAGATAGATTTTATTGAATGTGAAGACGCAGGCTGTTTTAATATCTGGGGAATATATCTAACGTCCAAAGCAAAAGTGAATGTTGTGTCAATGACCCAAAAAAAATGCACTCAGCCATTACCTGCTTTTGAATATAGCGCTAAACCGGCTATACTCAGCGGAAAATTCTTTGGATATTCAAAAGATATGAATATCGAAGTGACTGTTCATTATGCCGATTTTTCAGGCGAATCGCAATCAGTGAAAACGTCCGTTGCTGACGATGGTACATTCAGTCTTGAAGCGCATGTCGGTTTTCCTGGCATTTATTATTCTTCTTTGGGCGATATTTTCCTGTGTCCTGGACAGGAGGTGAAATGGTTTGTCGATTTGGCTAAACAAAACCGTTATGAATCGCGGTTACGCAAGGATAAAGAACCTGGCGACTCGCTCAATATATTTACAGAAGGGAATGGATTTTTCATTTCAAAGGCAGACATATTGAAAACCCGCGAGAGTTTTAATGTATCTGGTGATTACGCAGATATTATTACAAAATTATTCGGCAAAAATCCGCAGGAATATAAGGATTTTATCCTGAATGAATATGAAGAAAAACTGAACGCCATAAGGCAGTCTAACAGTTCTGAGTCAGAAAAAACGTTGTCTGAAGCCTCTTTGATGTCGTTGACTTTTCAATTTTTAATGAACTACGAAAGATACATGTATCGCGGATATATGAAAATAAATAATATTACTAACTGGGATACAGTTACTTACAAACCTGAAACGCCAAACAAGTAATATTATGTTTCATCTGTCAAAAAAATGGTTGAAAACAAGACAGACTATATTTTCGATTTTCCAGGTTTTATACGGTCATTAAAAAAATTGTATCTGCCCGAAAATGCACAAAATAAACCGGTGAAGGAACAGCTTGCTGCGTTCATAGAAAATGCTAAACCGGCTCTTGGCGATAACAGCACAATTTACGACTTTATTTTAGCATCGTTATACGATAACAGGATTAAACAGTTCAAATTCTATACTGATGCTGAAAAAGAGGAAATCAAAGCTGCGTTTACAAACAATCCAGCTTATGCAGAAACGTTACTGTCTGATAACGATAAAACTAAAGAACTGATGGAAGCGGCAAAAGAACTGATTAAACAAGTTCCTAACGTTGCAGAAAATAAAGTTTTCGACGAGATTCTGAAGCATTATAAAGGTAAAGTTGTGCTTGTTGATTTTTGGGCAACATGGTGCGGTCCATGCAGGCAGGCTTTTAAAACAATGGCTACCCTGAAAGAAAGATGGAAAAATAAAGATATTGTATTTGTATATATTACAGGTCAAACATCGCCATTGACAGCATGGAATAAAATGATTCCTGATATTCACGGCGAACATTATCGCGTAAACGACATTCAATGGGGATATTTGAGTAAAACTTTTGGAATACAGGGTATTCCTGCTTATCTTATTTATGATAAAACAGGAAAACAAGTGCAAAAATATACCGGTTATCCGGGAAATGAGGAAATGCAAAAAGTGATTGAAAAACTGTTTTAAACAGGGATGTTCTAATGGCGGCGCGGCTTTGTAAAGTCGCGCCGCCGATTTTTAGCAAAGATTTAAATACTCGGTTATAGGCTTGGAAATACCCTAAATACTTGCTTGAATACCATTGCAACAAAGCCATTGAAAAATAAAGATGGGCAGTATTAATACCGCCCATCCTGTCATGAATAAAAAAAATGTTTTGATCGTTACTTGTTATTTTTCTATGGGATCATGACTTCCACAGCTTCATTATAGTTCCATCTCCGGTTGCCGCTGCCTTTGGGCGTATCGTAATTGATACGGGCTGCTGCGCGGATAAATACTTTCCGTTCCGCAGGAATAGTTCCAATCGACTGAATAGTAATCGTTTCTCCCAACAACGGTTCAAATGATGCGCCGCTGTATTCAATTTTACTTGACCAGCGTTCGTCTCTCGCCCGATAGCCAATGCTCGACGAATAACTGACAAAAAGCTGAATATCGGTAACGTTCAGGAAATTACTGTTGTATCCTCCCATCGGTTCTACTTTGGCGAAGAAATCAGCTTCCGATACGGCTCGCGTGACGCGCACTTTTGCCGTGATTCTGCCGTTGCTAACTGTTGGTTCGCCAACCCATTCTATTTTCAGGAAAGGCTGCACTTCAAATTTCACTTTGGTAACTCCAGCTATATCCATTGTTTTTGTTTCGTCGGCGATAGGAACACCCTGATCGTTTTCCCTTAACAAAGGTATAAATGGTCCATCAATACGGATATTGTATGTGCCTTTAAATAATTTTGTATTTTGGAAAGTACCGTCGGGCATACAATAAAAATCGGGATTGGGAGTGGGCGTTTCAATACCTTTCCAGCTAAGTTCGGTCAGCCGGACACGGATACCTTCGCTTCCCTGATCGGTCAGCACCCTTTCGCCTGTGGCTACATCCACCACTTCGCCCTGCAGCGTTTCGGCAGGTTCGTCGTAATTGTCTATCTTAAACAAATCGCAGGAACTGAGCGTAAACGCTATGCAGAATATGATACAATATGCTATTTTTTTCATATCTATTAATTCTAAATTATTATTTATTAATTATCTGTTCGGTTGCTGATCAATTACAGGACTCTTGCTTACTTCGCCTCCCGGAATTTCAAAATAATAATCAATCGGATTATACTCGAATGTTTTCAGACTGATCCACTGGAAGCGGGCGTCGAAGAAATATTTCCTGCTTTGAGTGGAAAAGAATGGATAGAGTCCCCTGAAACGATAGCGCGAACTGTTGCTGTAGAAGTTTTTATCTTTTGCTTCGCCCCAGAATCCATCGCGTCCGTCGTAGTGTTGTACGCGCCAGCGACGCAAATCCCATTTTGACTTGTGTTCAAAGGCAAGTTCTTTGCGACGTTCCTTGCGCACAATGTTGCGTCCAGCCTCATCTGGAGTAATTTTACCGGTAATCAGAGTAGCGCCAGCCCTGTCGCGAATATCGTTTATTGCGTCTGTGGCTACCTGCAACAAATCGCTTCCATCGGGAGATGATTCTCCTGCCAGTGAAAGTTCCACTGCGGCTTCAGCAACATTCAGCAACACATCGGCATAGCGCATCAGGATAAATGGCTGCGCCGATTTGCCTTCGCCAGCTACGAAAGCCGGATCGGGATTGAGATATTTGCGGAGATACAGTCCGGCAAGGCTACATTCGCCATTGTCATAAAAAGGACCGTTTGCGCCTGCGGCAGTAATAGTATCGCCCTTGTCAATATTTCCGTCATTTTTTATATCGAAAGGAATCAGCTCCTGCCTGTTTCCATCATTAGGACTTAAATACAGCGTTTTAGGTACTGTTTTATTTGCTGTAGTATAAATGTCCAAACTCTGGTAACGGGTTTCTGAATTGGCGTATGAATAGTCGCTGAAGAATGGTTTAACAGGAACATTTCCCGTATATACGCCTCCGCGAATTTCTATTTCCTTGCCTTTAAATATGTCGTAGGGGAAAATTACGTAAGCCCGCAAACGTGGCTCGGCATTTTTGAAGAAGTCCATAGGTGCGTCATACATCAGGTAGTTTCCTTCCGTGTTGGAAGCGCCGTCGGTAACTTTCACCGTGCCGTCAGCATAGCGGTCGAATCCGTCGAACAGTTCCATGAAATCAAGCGTCGGACATGATCCAGAAGACAGGGGTGCGTGGAATATAAACGGCGCGCTGTATGCGTCAATACCATGAGTCATAGTAGGATATACGTATTCTTTCACGTAGATGTTTTCAGGACTTGTCAGATCGCTGAACATATCAACCATGTTCTGGTACTGAGCTTCGCGGTTGTTTGGCGACCATTTTTTCCTGTAAAGCGAATAGCCGCCGTTTTCCATCACTTCGCGGGCTGCCTTGTAAGCTTCGCGGAAGTATTTTTTGGAAGCTGCCTGCCATCTGTCTTCGGCAAAACCCATTACGCGCACACCGGTTTTTTGTCCAAATCCTGTCAGTCGTCCCGTCACCGTTTCGTTGTATTTGGCTACGCATCCTGCATAAAGCATCGCTTCGGATTTGAACGCCAAAGCCACGTATTTGTTGGAATAACCTGTTTTGATGCTTTTGGGCGTCATCAGGGCGGCTGCCTGATCAAAATCGGCAAGTATCTGATCCCACGTTTCTTCTTCCGTAGCGCGGGGAACTTCAAGCAGATCGCTTTCGGCAGGATAGGGGATAACCTTAGTTACTAACGGAATACCTCCAAAACGCTTTGCCATTGCATAGAATACGGTCGCACGTACATAATAGGCTTCGCCAAGATAGTGATTATAATTAACTTCGGCAAAATAGCTTTTATAATTGGGCAATGTTTCTATAAGATGGTTCGCGTCGCGCAACAGTGCAAAAGGCTGTATATTGTCGCTGGCAGGTTTTTTCGTTACGTTCCAGTAAGGATCGTCTTCCCTCGTAAATGCAGCACATTCGCCGTCGCGGTTCAGGGATTCGCCCGTACCGTCCGTACCCAGAGCGCCCAGCCACGACTGGTATCTGAGTCCCCATCGAGCCGTGTATTTGAAATCTTCAAACGGCATATAACTGTACATACGCGCCAGATAAATATCAATACCTTCATCGTTTGTTAAAAGAGCATCGTCGGTAGTAACATTTTTTGGCGGAATATCTAAATCTACGCAGGCTGAGAAAAGAATCAGACCAAGCAGAAATAATTTACATATATTTTTCATATCTGTTATTTTTTTATTTTTTAACTTTAAATTCTAAAATGTAAGCGATAAACCCAGTGTATAAGTCTTGTTGAGTGGATACAAACGCCCCAGTTCGTCGTCGGGATGTTCGGGATCGACATATTTCACTCCTGTTATGGTGAACAGGTTGTAGGCATTGGCGAATACCCGCAAATTCATTGACGACAAGGCTTTTAATCTGGGCAATGTGTAGCCCAGTTCAACGCTTTTCAGACGCAGATAAGCAGTGCTTACGCGGTTAAATTCCGAATTTTCACGAGGATAACGTCCGGTGTAGCCATAGTAACCACTAATCCATTCAGTATTTGGATTATACAAATCTGCACCAGGATCTGACGGTCGCCAGCGATCAAGATACTGTTCAAGTGTACCGCCGCCATTAGCTCCCCATATTGAATACAAAGGTTCGCGATATTGCATTGAGCCAAGCGCCGATCCCTGGAAAAGTATATTCAGGTCGAAATTTTTCCATGAAGCATCTAAACTCAGACTGTAATTCAACCATGGCGTCTGGTCGTAGGCAAATGGATGCTCGTCAAGTCCGTTGATTTCCCCATCGCCGTTCCAGTCAACGTATTTATAGTCACCTGGCAGCACGTCGCGTTCCTTGTAAGTCGGATCGTTCCAGATGTCGTTCCAGTTTGTATATCGTCCCGCTCCTTCGTAGCCAAACTGTACGCCCTGATAGCGATTATTCAGGTTGTCATTGCGCCATTGGTCGTAAGAATTGCCGTAGGGTCCATTTTGAACGGCAGTCATATATTTGTTGCGCGTGATTGTGCCGATAGCTTTCACTTTATACTGGAAATCGCCTATCCGGTTGCGGTGAGAAAGTTCGAGATCAATACCGAAATGACGGTCGCTATTTAGATTTTCTTGCGGAGCGACTGCTCCTACCACAGTTGGAAGATCGCCAGAGCGACGTGCAAAACGCCCTTCGCGACGGCGGTCAAAATAGTCGAAAGCAAATCCGAACAGTCCGTTCCATCCTTCAAAGTTGGCTCCGAGATTTAGAATATTCGATGTAAACCATGAAACATTCACATTGGGAAGCGATAAGGCTGCAACGCCGTTTATAAATTTACCGCCGAATATGTAACCAGGAGCGTAATGGTTATAATATCCAGCCCCCTTGTTATCGCCTGTGGCGGGATAAGTATAACCGGCTATCCATTGATAAGTTATCTCACTGTCATCACCCAATACGCCATAGCTGGCGCGCAGTTTCAGATGGTTGACGAAAGACAGAAAGGAGACGTCCTTAAAGAACGGTTCCTCCGATACAATCCATCCTGCTGAAGCCGACGGGAAGAACCCCCATTGATGTCCCGGCGCAAATTTTGACGAGCCATCATAACGAAACTGAACTTCTGCCAGATAGCGGTCGGCAAACGCATAGTTAATCCTGCCTATAAGCGCTTCGTATGCGAGATCGACAATTCCGTCTTTGTCGCTGAAACTTACCTGATCTGCGTCAATATTGTTGAAAAGATATGGCGAAGCAAATGCAAGATTTCCCTGCGAGTAGTAATTGTCGCTCGAATTTTTTTGCGTTTCCCAGCCCAAAACTCCATTCACTTTGTGATCGCCGAAAGCGCGATCGTAGTTAAGCGTGAACTGTGAAAGAATCTGGTATTTGTCGTAATATTCGCGGCGAAGCTGGCTCGGCGAACTCGAATTGTAAAGCCTTTGTAAATATGTTTTGCTTACATTATCGTAAGTGTAAAGCGAATAGGCTTTGCGGAAGATAGAGTTGTTGTCAACGCGATAGTCATACCCGATCAGAGCCTTTGCCGACAATCCTTTTAATGAAGGCGAAACCGTTCCAAAATCGTATTTAAGCCCTGCCGACGACTGGAAATATCTTTTCTGGTATTTGCGGTATCCTGAAACGTCAGACGTCATTTTGGCTACCGTATTTTCCATCAAATCAAGTCCTTCGTAACTTAGCATCGTGTTTTCGGGATCGGCGTATGCAGGATACAGGACGCCCTGCCGCCAGTAGTTGCGAATAATATCAACCGAAGACGAATAGGGATTATTGTTCTGATCGAAAATGCCGCTCAGGTTAAGATCCAGAGTCAAGCCTTTAAGAATTTCGGAACTGATGTTGGATCGCAAATTGTATTTGTTGTAATTCAAATCGCCTGATTTGAAAAATCCTTCCTGATACAGGTAGCCCATGCCAAGATAGAATTGCGTTTTATCCGTGCCGCCCGTTACGCTTATGTCGTGCTGGGTTTGCGGCGAGAAATCGGAAAACAGCAATGACGTCCAGTCGGCAGAGCGCTGCGTACCGTTGCGGTAGGCTTCGAATTTATCTTCCCCGTATATTGGCGTAACAGCCGTACCGTCGTTACCAATATTCTTAGCTCTTTCGTTATACAGCGTCATAGTTTCAAAAGGATCTGCGAGTACAGGCATCCCCGATGGCTTTTGCAGCGTATAGGAACCGTTGTAAACAACTTTGGTTTTTTCTCCTTTTGAACCTTTTTTAGTGGTTACGAGCAGTACTCCGTTAGCTGCACGCACACCATAAATAGCCGCCGAAGCGTCTTTAAGTACCGATACGTCTTCAATATCGCTGGGATTCATGCGCTGAAATTCTTCTGTGCTGCGTGGAATGCCGTCGATGATTACAAGAGGAGAGCCAAAACCGCGAATATCAAAGTTGTTGTTGTAGGAGCCAGGCTCTGAACTTTTTTGCCATACGCGAACACCTGCAATCTTACCGGTGAGCATGTTTTGCGGGTTCTCGTTTTTAGTCTGCCGCATTTCTGCACCCCTAACGCCCGATACAGCTCCTGTGAGCGTGGCTTTCTTCTGTGTGCCATATCCTACCACCACAACATCCTGCAAGATGTTTTCGTCAATCGCCGACATTACGACGTTGATTACGGTGCGCCCGTTAACTTTTTCTTCTCTGGGAGAAAGCCCCAGATAGATAAATACCAGTGTGGCGTCGGAGGGCGCTTCGATGGTATATTCCCCGTTGAGACCGGTAACAGCGCCTTTGGTAGTGTTTTTGACGACTACGCTTGCACCGATAACCGGTTCGTTTTCGCTGTCGGTTACAATACCCGACACAGTAATGTTCTGCGCCAACAACGATAGCGGCGCTAATAGGGCAAAGAGCATCAGCAGTATGCTTTTATGCACTGATTGCCAGTTGATTACATGTCTTTTAAACATAAAATGGATAAATTTAAGCGTGTTTTACTTATTTACTTTTTTCTAATTCATATTTTGCCAGTACAGCGTATTCAGCTGCAAAGGCAAAAGTGAACATTCCTTCTATTCGATTGTTTGCATTATCGCGGCTCCAGCCCAACAGCAAATTAGTTGGAAGGAAACCTTTGTAATGAAATTTAGCATAAGCATAGTCCAGATTTTTTTGAAAACTGTCTATACATACGTCCACATTTTTGTAAGCCGGATATATATCTGCATACGCGCGCATCAATACGCTGTTGAACCAGTTGTTGAAACCGCTGATATTGTAGGTATAGTATCCGGGCAGATTTACGTCTGATTTTGCAAAATATTTGAAACTTGCATCTGACAGTTTTTTTGCGTCGTCGAGATACATGTTGTCGCCTGTTGCACGATACAGGTCGGCTGCGCCGGAAAGCATTGAGCCGCTGTTGTATGATATTGGCGGTCCTGCAGTTCCCTGAGCCGGAGCGTGTACGCGATAAGCCTGTCCATTGATAATTTCCGTTTTATCGGCGAGATTGTTGTCGCCTCCCACGAGGTCGTTATAAACCCCGTCGGAAGTGAGCAGACTGGCTTTTTGCCATGCATATATTTTTTTTGCAAAATCCAGATAATAATCGCTTTTGAGAGCCGTAGCTGTTTTGCGGGTACGCTTATCGGCAGGATCGACATAACGATAAGTTATTTCATCCGTTTTTCCTTTGTAATATTCTGACAGCCATACTAATGGACTGATTAACGGTCCGTTGCTACAAGCGTGCTTGGTGGCATACGCAGGTCCCCAGGTTATCCCGCCGTGTTCATTACCGCTGTTGTCGCGCGTGCAGTCCCACCCGTCAAGAACGTATTCGGTAAGGTATTCTGCCTGTTGCAAATATGCAGGATCGGATGTAAGCCTCCAGGCTTCAAAAAATTCACGAACAAGCCATTCCTGGTCGTCGTAAACATTTTCCCTTGATTCCACGTTTGCAGAACCTTTGGAACCGCCTCTGTTTACGCCATATACCGTCCACTGACGGGTTTGGGTATATGAAGTGAGCGTGAACGTTCCGAGATAATAGGCGGCGTTTTCGTAAAGGTTTTTCAGCAGTTGCGAATAACGCACGTAATTATCGTCGCAGAGTTGCCTGTTTCCACTTTCCTTATGGGCTGCAAGTCCGTGCAGGATTGCGTTAACGGCTTCTATAGCGCTGGTGTACATCCATATACTGCCTTTTTCGTTTGAACGGACGCCGGTATATGGATTGTAATACCGTGCCATAGCCATTCCTTCGCCAGTGAAGTGAAAGGCAACAGCAGTATCCACAAGTTGCATTGCACGACGGATATTCTGTTCTGCAAGATCGGCTGCCGGCTGCTCCGGATCAGTATTGGGCAACTGGTTTTCGCCGCATGAGCCTGTTAGCGCCAGGCAGCCGAAAAATAATATGACAAGAAAATTTCGCATCAGTTTTTAGTTCAAATCAATACTGTAAAATAACAGCTTGTTTTCGCCTGAATCAGGTTCTCCATTATATACACCGAATACGACTACGACGTCAGAGCCATTAAACTGCGACAGATCGTAAACAAACGAAGCATAATCGTTGGGCGATCCTGTGTCGCCTGCTCCATGCTTAAATTTCCAGCAACCGTTATCTGCGGCAGAGGCTTCCTGCGCAGTATTGGATGACGGAGCTATGTGTGTTACTGTTCCGTCTTCGCTGATTGCCGTCAGTTTGAAGTAGGTATAATTGCTTCCGAAGTTGCGCGTTTTAAGCGTCAGCTGATTGCTGCCTGCTGCAATGGCAAATTTTGCGTAGAAGTATGATTCCGGCACTTCGGTATTCACTTCCGGAGTATTGCGCGTTTTAATCAGATAGCCTTCAGACGGGAATACTTCTGGGTCTTTTTTCAGCGGAACAAACGACCATTCGGCTGCAATGTGATTGACCGGACGCCATGCGCGGTATGCGTCAACATAATTGTCGCGATTGCCGCTTACGGGACTTATTCCTGTGAAATGCTTTTTAGTATGCGGCATGGTAGAGCGCACCGTTTCCTTAGTCAGCTTCCATTCGTCTATAACTTCGGTTCCTGGTAGCCAGTCCCAGTTTTCCACTTTCCTGTCGGCAAAACGGATGGCGCGGAATACCAGCTGTTTCCAGTAGTCTCCCGTAGCCTGACGGTAGATACCTGCTGCAATAATTATTTCCTTACCTACGTATGCGCTAAGGTCGAAATCATAATCGGCATAATCGCCCGAACCGTGTGTCCTGTCACCTATCTTAACGTTAACAGGTTCAGCTTCCGAAAGATCGATGACCTGTACGCCAAAATATGCAGGAGCTGCATCGTCGGCATTATGCGTGCGCACTCTCAAGGAAAGGATCTTGTTGTCGGCGGTGATTTTTTTGCTGCCGTAAACGTATGAATCGAATACGTCGAGATCGGCAGGATTGGCGCGGTCGGCTTCGTCGTTGCGGATGCGCAGGGTTGTCCCTTCATTCTGTTCTTCCCAGTTGCCTACGAAATCAAGCGTACACATATAGTCGCAAGCCCAGTCCCAATGGGGATAGGCGTCGGCATTGCGTCCTCCGCGATATTCATTATAATACCATTTATCGGCGGACTTCAAAGCGTCTGCTGTTTTCCCGCGCAGGAGTTCAGTGCCGCCCATTGCGAGGTCAAGAATTGCCACATCGTTAACGAAGGCGTCTTTTTTTAGGGTTTTAACAACTGTCACGTAACCGGCTTTTGTGAATGTTACGGTGTAGTCGTCGACGATCAGATTTTCGATGACATATTTACCATCGTTTCCGGTGGTTGCCGTTCCGGATGCTCCAATGCTTACAACAACGCCTGCAAGCGGCACATTGCCGTTTTTAGCATCAATAACAGTACCGGTAATTTTTGCCGAAGCGCTCACCATTGACACATTGGCGGTAGCTACTTTCTCGGAGTTGAACTTTTTAGCCGTAACGGTTACGCTGACTGTCAGCCATCCCGTTTTTGAGAAAGTTACGGCATGTGATTCCATAGACACATTATTAACGGTATATTTACCGTCGTTTCCGGTGTTAACCGTTTGCTCCATACCGGTCACGGCAACAGTCACGCCAGGAATAGGCGCTCCCGTATCGTCTGTAACTGTACCGGTAACTGTACCAAAGCCGATATTTTCAGGCTCATCGTCGTTGCTGCACGAACTTGCTATAAACACTTGCGCGCCCAGCAGGACGGAAAATAAAAAAGTTTGCAAAATTCTTATCAGTTTCATACTTTTAAAGAATTAAATTTAAGTTCTGTTTATTTATAGAATTTGGGACAAAATTAGAGGATTTTCGCGCTTCAGGTTAGGACAAATCAGTCAAAAATATGGATTATCTGGTCAATTTTGGCTTTTGCTGTGTTTTTTCGCTGGCACGAAAACGCGAAGGCGAGAACTGTTTGTGCAGCGTCATTGCGAGCGTTAGTGAAGCAATGACGTTGCACAAAATTAAACCGCGTAAAGTATAATTCATAAACATGAAATGAATAAACATTAAGGTATCGCAGCTACGCTGCTCTGTTTATATTCCGTACATCTAAAGGTATTTTCGGAACGGACAACCGCTGGCACGGTGAAGCACCTGACAGCGAACAGACAACAAATTCCCAAGAAAAGCAAACGCAGCCTGCTCTTCGCTACGAAATTGTAGAAAACAGAAACCCCGACGACGGCTCTGTGTTCTACACCGTGCGCGATAGCAGGACGGGACAGTCGGTTGTCGACGACCGCTCCGGCAAGCCATACAGAACAAAAAACCTGCAAAATGCGCAGTTCTGGACAGACAGGCATAACCTGACGCAGCTGATGAGCGATAACATTCTGAGCATCGACGAACTGAGAAAATTCCCTGTCCGTGAAGGCTGGGAAGACAGAAGGGCGCAGGCTCTCGACACTATGGCAAAAACAGATTTCTCCGACCCGCAGGCAAGCCGCCGCGCCGCAGTGCAGATTGTAGATATTATTAACGGAAAGCACATCGACCCGACGGAAAAGTTTCTTGAACGCCATGCGCCGTTCATCGGACACAGAGACATTTACTCGCCCGATTATCTCGAAAAATATATTTTGCACCTGACGGGCGACTTTTCAAGCCTTTTGCACGGGGAAAAAACGCAGCCCGCTGCGGAAGAAAAAGAGAATCCTGACCGTCGTCAGGATTCAACTGCCGCAGATACTGACCAAAAAGGCGTTCTCACTCTATCACAAAGGACTGAATCGGACTTCTCGACGACAAAGGTACAGGAAAAATCGGAAAAAACAACTATGCTTGCCCGCCCTCAATCAGGCGGGATTACGCCAGAGATGTATGCCGAAGAAATGATGCAGTATGCCACCGAAGGAGAAACTCAGGATATTTATAATACTGTTTATGATATACTGCACAGTCTTGGCGGCAGCATACGGACGGATGCGTTAACAAAGTTAACGGAAATGTTAAGCACGGGAGAAATGACCGAAGAGGAGATGAAAGAGATGGATGAATATCAAAAGCATCTGGAAGAGCAAAAACAGTTAGACAGTCTTTCCCCTGCGCAATTGGAAGAAGTTGAGCCGCAGGCGACGACAGAAAGCCAAGCGCCGGAAACGGAAATTGAGCCGCAAGACGAAATTGATGATGATTTCTTCATAGAAAACGACGAGACTGTTCCGTTCCACAGGACGAACGGCAAAGCCGCGCCTATGCGCCGCATAACCCGCGCGTTTCTCGACCGCATAATTGCGGCATTGCAAAAATACATTCCTGCGGAAGTGGTGTTGGATACGGCTCGTATGAACGCGGCTTTGGGCGGCAATTTCAGGGCTTTTGCCGAGCAGCAAAATAAAATGGAGGAGCTGGAGCGAGTGAACGCGCGGTTTAATGAGGAGCTTGACGGCGTAAAGAACGGTACACATAAGGGAATTTTGAGTTTGGGAAAACCGCTTGGCATATTGCAGGCGGCGGGAATAAACAGCGAAGGAATAGAACTTGCACCGAAAGTTTTAGAAAAGAAGTTAAAGGAACACAACCTTACTACCGACGATTTGCAAAATTTGGCACAGGCAATTCAAACGCCAATAATGGTTTATCAATGGGGAACAAAAGCCAAATCAACCATTATTGTTACGGAACTGACGACAAAAGACGGCAGGAAAATAACCGTTGCATTGCGAGCCGAAAACAAAGGACCTAAATTAGAAGTCAATGAAGTTGCAAGCATACACGGAAAAGCGGCTGAACGCTTTTTGTCTGAAATGGAAAACGCAAAAGAAGGCGGATTACAGCAGGCATTAAAATATGTGGACAAAGAAAAAGCCCTCAACTGGCTTGGGCTCTCAACGCTTAGTACCAATCAAGGACTTAATCCTACTGCAAAGGTAATACAAGAATTTGAGAATCCAAAAATTGATGACGAAAATTTTGTGCGGATGCAGAATCCTGACGTCCGTTTTCTCCTCACCCGCAACGGACAAACCATCTACGGCTTCACGAAAAACGGAGTAATCTATATCGACCCCGTTCTGATTAACGCCAACACGCCAATACACGAGTTCGGACACCTGTTTAATACGGCTGTCAGGACAGGCAATCCCGAACTGTGGAAGCGGATTGTAGATTTGTGTAAGCAAACAAAGCTGTGGAATGAACTGCAAAAGAATCCCAAATATGCAAAGCAGTTTGAAGCGCAGGCAAAACAGGACGGCATAAGCTATGAAGACGCTGTAGCCGACGAAGTATTCGCCACCCTGCTTGGATACAGAGGCGAAAACAATATTAAAGCTCTCATGCAACAGGCGGAGGGAGACATTCCGCTGTTTGCGCGGGTGGTAAACGCCATAAACAACTTCTGGGACTGGATTAAGGAAAATATATTCGGCGTCAATCAGCGTTTTAATAACATGAACGGACGCTTTGATACTTCCACGATTGCAGAGCTTGACGCCATTGCCGACGCAACGCTGAAAGAAATGTTTTCGGGGAAGCCGATGAATCAACAGGCAAAAGAGGTTGAGGACTTTTTGAACAATACCGAAGCGGGTAAGCAACTGGTTGCGCAAGCGGTTAGCGAAACTGCGAAAGCGAAACAGCAAGCCGAAAAAGTTTCTACATTTATTAAGGATGTATTGGACGGAAAAATAACAGAAACACAGCAGTTTTTTGAAATACCCGAATATGCGAATAGACGAGCAGAAAAAAAACTTGGACACCCAATAACGAGCCACAAGGTAAGAGTTGAGGAAATTAAACACATAGATAACAGGCACGGGATTAATGGAACAGAAACGAAAAAAGACCCCAATAAAATAGGGTTACGCAAAGAAGATATTGCATTAATGCCATATGTTATGTCGACTGCCGACAATATAGAAAAAGGAATATCCAAGAGAG
The DNA here is from genome assembly GCA_031256775.1 of Dysgonamonadaceae bacterium. Taxonomy (GTDB): domain Bacteria; phylum Bacteroidota; class Bacteroidia; order Bacteroidales; family Azobacteroidaceae; genus Azobacteroides. Next base: position 6,500 of record JAIRPX010000304.1, on the reverse strand, counting down.
GCAAAGAGAGCATTATTTATACCAAGTATTTGAGTAATGGAAAAATACTTGTAGTGGAACACGAAGTAAGCGCGGGCAGTACAGATATGGAAAACATATCTATGTGGGCAGAAAAAAATCATTCTGCAAATGTGCCGAGTGCGAAGCAAAAAGCCGCGTCTGGATTACGTACGGAAACGCACATTAGCGAGAACGATGTCGCAAAGATACGGAAAGATTTTGAAACGGCGGTAGAAAAAGAGCAAAATATTTTAAAACAGGCAATTTTGTTTATGGCTTACGGCAAATTTCAGTCGGAAATAAACGAAGATGATATTTATGAAATGTTGGGACAAAACACAGAATACACCAACGAGCCACACGATATTTTGCAGAGCTTAGAAAAGTATTACGGCGGAAAAGTTGTTGCAGGTTCGAGCGGCGCACGCCACGCATTGCAAAATGGGCTTATTCCTTTTGGTGGAAACAAATACAGTGGTGAAAACGAAGAATACCACCATTTACGTTTTGCAGACGAAAACGGCAACGAGTGGGTTGAAGCAGTGCCTTTTGAAACGCCACAAAAAAATGCAGACGGCAGAGTAATAATACAGAACAACGCAGCACCTCGTTTCCAAATTTCCATCACCCCCGACGGCAAAGCCAAAGTAACATACGCAGAGAGCAGCAAGAACGGCGGTCAGGAAGTTGCGGCCGACCAGAGCAAGTATGACTTCGACGTAACCGGCATAACCGAGCAGAACGCGGAGGAAATGCAAAGTATTAAAAACGAATATATCAATAAATTTTTAGAAAATGAAAAAAGAAAGAGAGTTGGTGGATCAACTGTTAGACGAGCCGGATACAAGCCATCTGTTGCTTCTGATACCAGCAACAATAATTATGATAGCAGTGCTCGTTTTTCTGATATAACCCTTGACGATTTACGCTCAGTCGGTTACATGCAAGCTCCCAACGGCAAAAAGTCCAACCTCAACGAACGCGAGTGGTTGCAGGTGCGCACTCCACAATTCAAAAAATGGTTCGGAGACTGGGAGATGGCAAACAAACTGCAATTGATTGAATACCTTGCGGCGGTTGGTATTAAGCCGCATACTTACGACAGGGCGCAATTAGACAATATTTACAAAGCTATTGAAAATGGCAAAAACAAGTTTGATAACAGGGAGGTTTCATTTACCCATAATGTTTTTGGGAAAATGTACAGGAAAGATGATAGCTTGTTTGGCAAGATTGTCCCGCAGCTAAAAAATATTTTTGACCAATCCGTTCCGATTTATTCCGAACCTGAAATTAAGCGCGAAGGGCATAAGGAACATCCAAATCTGGTTGGCTATCATAATTATCTTGGCAAGGTAACAATTGACGGGAAAGATTATTATGTAAGATTCACGGTACAGGAACAAAAGGTCGCAGATAAAAACGCCAAACTGAAAGATGGAACGCCTAATCAGATGCACAATACTTTTGTTTCGGAAGTAGAATTATATGCTATTGATACAAAAAATAAAACCGCAAACAATCTAACGGATGCCGCAACGAACGGCGCGAAAGATGTAAGCGGTATTACCGATACAAAGTTACAACAATTTTTTGAAACTGCAAGAGCTGCTCGTGAAAATTCAAGCAAAGTCATAGACAAGAATGGCGAGCCGCAGGTTGTTTATCACGGAACGCGCTATGAATTTACAACGTTTGATACGCCGCTGAATATGGAGCGCATATTCCTGACAGAAGATAAGAATTTCGCAAAGAAATATGGCACCAAACAAATGTCGCTGTTTCCCGACGTTAAAAATCCATTAGTGGCAGACTTTGAGGGGCGTAATGCCTTTGATGATATTGAGGTCAACGGGCGGACAGTTGAGGGAATAGAAGACTTGGCGGATTATGCACGGGAGAACGGTTATGACGGAGTACTTGCAAGAAATGTTTCCGACGGCGGAATGACTACCGGCAGGCAGTCGATTAACAATGAGGTAATCGTTTTTAAACCCTCGCAAATCAAATCGTCCACCAACAACAACGGGAACTTCGACGAGCAAAGCAACGACATACGCTTCCAGTTTATTGGCGAGCAGGGCGCGGCGGCTTTGGATAAGGCAGAGGAAGCGACAACGCGGCTTGACAATCTGGCGGTGGCGCGGGAAATGGAAAAGGCTTTTGCAGAAAAAAAATTGCGGCTCGAAAAACTGAAAGCAAGCAAACCGATTGAAATTACCGGCAAAGAAATAACGCCGAGCGAGGATTTGAAAGCATACCGCAAAAATGCTTTGGAATACGGAAAGAGTTTGCGCGGCGAATATGCCAATAAAGATACCGGAAGAAAAATATTATTGGCTCGCAGGGGACTTGATGAAGTATTACATCATGATGGAAGTAATATTGCACATATCCAAAGTATAGCTGCAATTCCACAGATAATCGAAAAGGGAATTTTCATTGATACGGTAGAAAATGAAGATACCGAAAAAAACAAGGATGTAAAAAGCTACGATTATTATGTTGCAGGCTTAACGATTAACGGGGTAGATTACACAGTTAAGGCAGCTATTGCAACAGATATAGACGGCAACAGGTATTATGACCATGCTTTAACGCAGGTAGAAAAAGGAAAACTCCTCGATGAAACTGCACGCATAACGAGTGCGCCGCCCCATCAAGGAGTTGAATTAGACTACAAAGATAAGCGATTGCTTTCAATTCTGCAAACAGATGACAAAGAAAATGCGCGAAAAATAAAAATGGCTACCGGCTGGGAACGCAACGCGGAAGATGTAACCGGCATAACCGAGCAGAACGCGGCGGAGATGCAGGCAATCAAAGAGGCTGCTATAAAGAACGGTACTTTTATGAAAGCCCCCAACGGCAAAAAGTCCAAACTCAACGAACGCGAGTGGTTGCAGGTGCGCACTCCACAATTCAAAAAATGGTTCGGGAATTGGGAGCTGGCGATAAAATACGATTATCTTTTGAGTGAAGACTGGGTATCTGAAATTACCGGCAATGAATTTCAAAAGGACGGAACGCCATTAACCGATAAAGTAACAAAATACTATCTTGACAAATACAATGGACAGGTAGAACGCGCGGGATTGGGAACAGTCATATTAGACAGACGCGGGGTAAAAGACAGTTTGGCGCATGGAATAGGAAGTTCCAAAAGTGCAGCATACGCGGCTGTTCCTGAAATAATCAAAACCGGTATAATAATAGACAGTCAGACAAATTGGAAGGGGCGCGGTTACGATACACATGTTATAGCCGCTCCTGTAAAAATTGGAGACAAAGGATATACAGGAATTGTAATTGTTACACAAATAGAAGACAGCAACCGTTTCTATCTGCATGAAGTTATATTACAAGAAAATCTCCGAAACGGATTCAAGACCGGTCAAGCCGGAAGTCCGCTCGGAGACGTTGCAAAGATACTGCAAAATCTTGAAACCGCCAAAAATAACTCCTCAAAAGTTGTTGACGAGAATGGCGAGCCGATGAAAGTTTATCACGGCACAATGGACGATGATGTTAAGATAACAACTTTTGACCCGAAAATAGATAAACCATTCAGGCGGACAAGTGCTGCTGCTGTTTTTTTTACTGACAGTGAAGAAAATGCGAATAAGTATGCAACAAAATACGGTTATGTTATACCTGCTTTTCTAAATATAAAAAGTCCTTTTTCGGCAAATGCAAGAAAGGGAAGAACTGTAAGAAGATTTGGCGGAAAATATAGACTGGGTAATTTGGTAGAATTTATTTTAACGCGAAAAAAATATTTTAACGAATACAAAAATATTGATGGCGTTATTGTAGAAAATATTATTGACAATAGCGACAATAGCGACAACAGTATTTCTAATGTATATGCGGCTTTCGACCCCTCTCAAATCAAATCGTCCACTGACAATAACGGTAACTTCGACGAGCAAAGCAACGACATACGCTTCCAGTTTATTGGCGAGCAGGGCGCTGCGGCTTTGGATAAGGCAGAGGAAGCGACAACGCGGCTTGACAATCTGGCGGTGGCGCGGGAAATGGAAAAGGCTTTTGATTCAAAGAAAAAGCAGCTTGAGAAGTTGAAAGCGAGCAAGCCGATAGAGATAATAGGGAACGAAGTAACGCCAAGCGAAGATTTGGCGCAATACAAGAAAAATGCTATTGAATACGGCAAAAAGTTACAGGGAGAATACATCAACAAAGATACAGGCAGTACAATAAAATTGCAGCGCGGTCGCAAGAACGGCGGGATAAAAGAGGTATTACAACACGACTATAAAGATGCCGAGCATTTGCAAAGTATTGCGGCAATTCCGCAGTTAATTGAAAACAGCATTTACATTGACAGTGCGGAAAACAGGGATAAAGAAAACCACCCCGATGTAAAAGAGTATCAATATTATGTTTCCGGATTAAAGATTGGCGATGTTGATTATACTGTTCGTTCCACCGTTGCAGTTGATAATAACGGCGACCGTTACTACGACCATAAATTAACACAGATAGAAAAAGGAAAACTGCTTGATTTAGCGGGAAGGGTAACAAACCCAGCGCAAAAGCAAGCAGTTAAATTCGATGGCAAAGATAGGGATTTATTTTCAATTTTGCAAATTTCCGACAAAAAAACTTCAGCAAAAAAGATAAAATTTGCTACCGGCTGGGAACGCGGAGCCGACGGGAAGTGGCGATACGAGATTAACAATATTGTTATTGATAAATCAAAAATTAAAACTTCAAACATTTGGGATTCAGACCTTTATAGATACGAAGGTAGCTTGTATGACCTGATAGAAAACAAGGAACTGTTTGAATCTTATCCACAATTCAAAGATGTGAACGTTAAAATCTACGAGCGAGTTGTGCCATGGCTTCCCGCCGGATATTACGACTACAAAAAAAACGAGTTAGGCATTTATTGGGAAGGTAAATATGAAAAAGAACATATCCCTCATACTCTTGCCCATGAGATACAACATTTAATACAAAAAACGGAAGGTTTCGCGATGGGAAGCCACCCGAATTATTTTGAAAAAATTAGAGAGCCTTTGCCTGCGCATATACAGGAATACTCAGATTTATATGATGTGCACGATAAATCAAATTCGCGTAAAAAGTTTGTAGATTGGTTTATGTCCCTACCAATAAAACGTTTTAAAACGCCCGAAATAATTAGCATTGCGCAAAAAACAAAAACAGGGGAAATATCACGCGACGAGATGTTTGATATTACACATGATTTTCACAGAGCAATACAGAAGCATAAGTATTTTCCATATGATAGTTACAATAAAACATCGGGAGAGGTTGAAGCTCGCAACGTAAGCCTTCGCATTAATATGACCCCCGAAGAACGCCGCGCCAGCCTTGCAGAAGAAACGGAGGATGTTTCTCGTGAAGACCAGATTTTTATTTATGACGGTTTTGGGGCGGCGGAATCGTTGCCGGGCAAAGATGGAAATGAAACGCCGATGCCGGATTTTAAGGATTATAATGGGGATTTGGTAAAATGGGCGCAGGATGTGGCGGAGTGGAATAAAAATAGACAGATTATAAATAAAGGACAGGGAACGGAAAATTTGGATAAAAATGGTAATTTTGCGCCTGTTATTAATAATAAAGGAGTGATAAATTATGGCGAACTTGATAAACAGGCAAATGGCATCTTCGACGGAACATTCGGGATTAACGCCCTATCATTGGCAGAGGAGAGCGGCCGCATTGCAGGCGGTAGAGCAAATGTCGAAGCAACCTTACTCTTACGAGGAGATGTTGGCACAGACGGCTCGCAACAAGGCGATACGCGAGAACGACAGGAAGCAATCCTGAAAGAATACGCGCAAAAGCGTGGTATTTGGATTTCACCGGAAACAATCGCGGATTGGAAACAAATCAGCAACGATGTTACGATGGAAGCTCGTGTATATCGCGACGAGCAAAGTAATGGCGAAAACGTTATCAAAGTGGGTTATAATTACCTTAATTTCTATGAAACGCCACTCGAATGGCTGACAAACAAAATTTCACTGAATAATTTTCTTTTTCCCGATACTGCATTGGAGTTAATCGGATTTACCGAAACATACGGCGTTACCAAAGATGTTCCGGGTAAATTATTTGCGCCGGTTTACCGGCAAAAGTATGTCAAAGCGCGTGTATTACAAGACAGCGAACTCAATTTACTGAAGGAAGAAATGAGTAAAAACGGCTTTAAGAAAAAAGGATATTCGACTTATTACAACGATAATTATGTTATTAACGATTTACACGTTGATAACGTGATGATTGACGAGGATGGCAACTACCTTTTTATTGATACCGTGCCGCGATTGAATACGCCCGGCCAAAATTTGAATGGAAAAAGGGAGTATGGCGATTATTCGCTTATCGAAACATTGCAGGGAGATACGGATGATGATTTGCGCTTACAGGCTGCAATAACCGACCCTTACGGCGCTGCTGATATAAACGCGCCTAATCCGAGGGCGGGAGAGCCAAGCCCG
>JAIRPX010000274.1 GCA_031256775.1 Dysgonamonadaceae bacterium | reverse complement strand
ATGCCCCGTTTGCGCATCGACCAGTTATTGAATTTGGAATGGAAAATCCTGATGCCGTTGAGTTTAATCAATATAATATTAATGGCTTTGTGGATAATATATTTATAACAATGAAGAATTAACAATGAACAAGCCTAATTGTTAATTATTAATTAAAAAAGTATGGAATATATAAAAAATATCATTATCGGGATTTGGCGATTGATGCAGGGAATGTACATTACCATGCTCAATATGATTCGCCCGAAAGTAACGGAACAGTATCCCGAAAATCGCGGCAAAGTTTTTCCTCACGACCGGATGCGCGGCCAGTTGGTTATGCCGCACAACGAGGCAAACGAACACAAATGTACGGCTTGCGGAATCTGTCAGATGAATTGTCCGAACGGCACGATTCAGGTGATTTCCAAAAAGGAAGTCGACGAAGCGACCGGTAAGGAAAAGAAAGTGCTTGACCGGTATTTGTACGACATCGGCAGTTGTATTTTCTGCGCCTTATGTACAACTTCCTGCCCACAAGACGCTATCGAATGGTCGATCAATTTTGAACATGCGGTTTTTACGCGCTCGAAATTAGTAGAGCGATTGAACAGGGAAGATTCAACATTAATGAAGAAAGTGAAATAACATGGATCCGATAATTAATTTAATTATTTTTATTTGTTTGGGCGTGGCGAGTATAGTCCTGTCCATCTTGGCGGTAACGTCGAAAAGTTTGTTGCGGGCGGCGACTTATTTGCTATTGGTATTAATTTGTACGGCAGGATTTTATCTGTTTTTGAATTATCATTTTCTATCAGCTGTTCAGATTTCGGTTTATGCAGGAGGTGTGGTGGTACTATTTATTTTTGCTATTTTCCTGACAAGTAACAAAGGTGACGTGTTGCAAAAACATCAAACACGGCGTTATATTCTTGGGCTTTTGGGGGTTGTAGGCGGCATTGGGCTTACCGCTTTTGTGCTGTTTAAGCATCGGTTTCTGTATGAATCCAATACAAGTATGGTTGGCGACGGGGAGATAAGTATGTCGCTTATCGGACAAACTTTGATGGGTACGGAAAAATATCAGTACCTGCTACCTTTCGAGGTGTTGAGTATTTTGTTGCTGGCCGCTATCATCGGAGGAATATTAATTGCGAGGAAAAGATAAATGACGTTTTACGTCATTGCGAGCAAAGCGAAACAATCCGGAAAATTCATAAGGAAAAGTTATAACAAAAATTTGCATAAACAAAAAGACGAACAAATAAATAAGTAACATGATACAAATGGAGTATTATTTGATAATCAGTACTCTGATGTTTTTCATCGGGATATACGGTTTTATTACCCGTAAAAACATGATTGCGATGCTGATTTCGCTGGAGTTAATCCTCAACGCGGTGGAAATCAATTTTGCCGCGTTCAACCGTTACCTTTATCCTCAGCAGTTGGAAGGTATGTTTTTTACTCTCTTCGGTATTGCGATAACCGCTGCTGAAACCGCTGTTGCATTGGCTATTATAATTAATGCCTACCGCAGTATCGGAAACATTAATATTAACAACTTAAATAGAATGAAAAATTGAGTTATGAATTATAAGTTATGAATTATGAATTATGAGTGAAAACGTTGTAAAACATAAAAGTTTCTTGTTTGCAGTACGTATTGTAAATTTGTACAAATTATTAGTTAATGAACGAAAAGAATTTGTATTAAGTAAACAATTATTACGTTCGGGAACTTCGGTTGGAGCAAATGTTCGCGAAGCTATTAATGCACAAAGCTCTGCCGATTTTATTCATAAATTAGCTATCGCTCAGAAAGAATGTGATGAAACGCTTTATTGGATAGAATTGTTAAAAGAAACTGAATATTGGAAAAGAAAGAATTTAGTTCAATTAATAATGATGCTAAAGAATTATTGAAAATTATCCGAAGTATAATCCTTACATCAAAAAAAAATTCATAATTCATAACTTATAATTTATAACTAAAAAAGCATATTTTATGGAATACAGTTTATTTATAGTAGCAGCTCCTTTTTTCCTGTTCCTTGTTTTAGGATTGCTGGGAATGAAGATGAAGCCGAAAGTCGCCGGAATTATAGGGACAATAGGTATGGGATTATGTGCAATTTTCGCCTATACAGTGGCTTACCAATATTTTTTCCAAATCGGCAAAGTTGGAGAAATTTGGAGCCAAATTATACCTCTTAATTTTGAGTGGTTACGATTTACCGAACATTTGCATATTGATTTGGGAATCTTGTTAGACCCGATTTCCGTGATGATGCTGGTCGTTATTACCACTGTTTCGTTAATGGTGCATATATACAGTTTGGGCTATATGCATGGGGAAACGGGTTTTCAGCGATATTACGCTTTGTTGTCGTTGTTTAGCTTTTCCATGCTTGGATTGGTAGTTGCGACAAATATTTTCCAGATGTATATTTTCTGGGAATTGGTGGGCGTGAGTTCCTATTCCTTGATAGGTTTTTACTATACCAAACCTTCGGCTGTGTCGGCTTCCAAAAAGGCGTTTATTGTTACGCGCTTCGCCGATTTGGGCTTTTTAATCGGAATATTGATTTTATCTTACTATACAAAGACATTCGATTTCGGAACTTTGACCGCTAATCATGCCGAATTGGTAACAACTTCGTTTGCGGGCGGAACATTTATGGGTTTATCGTTAGCGACTTGGGCTTTGGCATTAATTTTCATGGGCGGCGCCGGAAAATCGGCTATGTTTCCGTTACACATCTGGTTGCCTGACGCAATGGAAGGTCCGACGCCTGTTTCGGCTTTGATTCATGCTGCAACGATGGTAGTTGCTGGCGTGTTTCTTGTTGCACGGTTGTTTCCTGTTTATTTCTTTGCGGCGCCAGACGTATTGGAAATGATTGCTTATATTGGCGCGTTTACGGCGCTGTTTGCGGCAGTTATAGCGATTACGCAGACGGATATTAAGCGCGTACTTGCTTTTTCGACGATTTCGCAAATTGCTTACATGATGGCGGCTTTGGGCGTTTCGGAATATGGCGGACATGACGGTTTGGGTTATATGGCTTCCATGTTCCATTTGTTTACGCACGCTTTCTTTAAGGCGCTGTTGTTTCTTGGCGCGGGTTCTGTTATTCATGCCGTTCACAGCAATGAAATGAGCGCAATGGGCGGTTTGCACAAATATATGAAGATTACGAGTATTACATTTTTCATTGCATGTCTGGCGATTGCCGGAATTTGGCCTTTTTCGGGATTTTTCAGTAAAGATGAAATTTTGGCGGCTGCGTTCCATAATCATCAGGCTATTTTCTGGACATTGTGGGTAGTTGCCGGTTTAACGGCTTTTTATATGTTTCGTTTGTATTTCTGTATTTTTTGGAACGGGAAGCGTGAATATAACGAACATCACAAGCCGCACGAATCACCGGCTCCGATGGCTATACCTTTATTAATATTAGCTGTTTTTTCGATATTTACCGGACTTATTCCGTTTGCCGATTTTATCAGCAGCGACAATATGCCGTTTCATACGCATATTGATTTGAAGGTAGCTTCGATGAGTATTGTAGTTGCGGTTATTGGAATAGGAATAGCTTTTGCCCTGTATGGCAAAAACAGTAAACAACCTGCAAAAATAGCGCAGTCTTTGGGCGGATTGTACAAAGT
>JAIRPX010000208.1 GCA_031256775.1 Dysgonamonadaceae bacterium | reverse complement strand
AAAAATAAAATATGAAACAGCTTTATTATGCCTGTATAACAGTTAAAAATTCGGGAGGTAACAATCTGATAAAAATAGTTTCCCTGTCTTTGGGTTTGCTTATTGGACTTCTGCTTTTTTCCCGCGTGGCTTACGAAGCCTCTTTCAATAATTTCTACAAAGATGCGGAAAATTTGTATCTGATGAAAAACCGGTATGTAATCGGTGGGAAAGAGACAATGGAATCGCACATAGTCATGGCTCCGATGGCGCCTGCCCTGAACGATGAATTTCCCGAAGTGGAGTATGCCACAACGGTTTTTGCCAATAAGGGCGAAGAACCTTTTTTCTATGAAGAAAGGAAATTCGACTTAAAACCTCTGATTGCCGATTCTCTGTTCTTCAAAACTACCGGTGTAGATGTTCTGAGCGGCGACGACCGTTTGCTGGGCGTTATGGACAATATTTTCATTTCCGACAAAACTGCCGGATTGATATTCGGAAACGAGAATCCCATCGGTAAAACCTTGATGTACATGCACAATCACCCATATATCATACAGGGAGTTTATAAAGACATTCCTAAAAATAATTCGCTGCGCGGCGACGTGATAATCTCGTTTGCCAATGCAAGCAGACAGTTTGGATTATATTGCGGATGGGATGGCGGAGACAGTTTCTGGGGCGTAGTCAGGGTAGTAAAAGGTGCAGATATAGAGAATATTAACCGGAAAATTCCCGACGTATTGCGGAAGCATTTCGATTACGACCGAACAATCGAACGCGGATTTGTGTTTACCTCTTATCTGTCGCCTTTCAAACAAATCCGTTCAGACGATTCAAGCGTAGGAAGCATAATGATTATCCTTTCCGTACTCGGACTTATAATGCTTCTTATTGCTACTCTGAACTACGTTTTAATCTCTATCTCCTCCCTGACAAAACGCGCCAAAGGTATCGGTATCCACAAATGCAGCGGCGCATCTACACAAAGCATCTTCAGCATGTTCCTGATAGAAACAGCTATACTGATTGTTATATCGCTTGCGGTGGCAATCTTGTTACTCCTGTGTTTCCAGTCTCAAATGGATATGCTGATGGGTGTTCCAATGAAAAATATTTTTTCAATATCCAACCTGTGGGTTTCAGGTCTGGTAGTATTGTTTCTGTTCTTAACGGGCGGAATATTACCGGCACGTCTGTTTGCTGTAATTCCTGTTACTCAGATTTTCCATAAATTCACCGGTAGCCGTAAGATTTGGAAACAGACACTGTTATTTTTCCAGTTTATCGGTATCACATTTATTGCTTTGCTGCTGATTATATCTTTCAAACAGTACAAGGCATTGATAAATAAAGATTTGGGATACGAGCCGGAAAATGTTGTTTACCTTCTTATGAATGGCATAAGAGGTGAAAACTTGGAAAAAACCTGTCAAAATATTCTTATGCTTCAGCAGGAGCTGGAACGTTTTCCTTTTGTGGAAGCGTCAGCTACAAGCATGAGTATTCCAATTGGTTATAGTGGAAATACTATTTCTGACGACGAAGGAAATGTATTATTTTCAAGCCGTTATGAAGTAGCCGACGATAATTATATTTCAACTATGAAAATGGAATTTGTGAAAGGCGGAAATTTCACCGGTGACAATCAAGTAGTTGTTACCGAAGCATTTGTAAAAAATATGGGCTGGAAAGACAATCCGGTAGGAAAAGATATAAGAGAGTACGGTAAAATTACCGGCGTGTTGAAAGATTACGCATCTCAGCCGCTGTTTGGCGGAGAAGGTTACAAACCGGTTTTGATACAGCGAAGCCGATTCCATCCCAATTTTTTAACATTACGGCTTTCCGAAATAACAGCCGAGAACCTGAAAGCCCTGAACAGTAAACTTTCAGAGCTGCATCCCAACGACGAAATGGGATTGACAATCTTGAAAGACCTGCTCGACAGCCAATACGCTTCAGTACGCAATTTTAGGAATATCATACTGGCAGCCTGCATTTGTATTTTCCTGATTACACTGATGGGACTTGTCGGTTATGTGAACGACGAGATACAGCGGAGACGAAAAGAAATTGCCATACGCAAAATAAACGGAGCGAAGATTGCAGATATTCTATGTCTAATCGCAACCGGTATAGCTGCAATTGCCTTGCCCGCAATACTTATTGCTACAGCAGGAGCCTTTTTTGTCAGCGAACAGCTTTTGCGGATGTTTACCATAAAAACTTCGCTCAACGCTATCATTTTTGTGGGTGGAAGTATTGCCATTTTGCTTGTAATCATAACGACGGTAACGTTTAAATCTTTCCGCGTGGCATGTGAAAATCCGGCAAAAATGATAAATCTGGAATAAAAAAATAAGAAATAACGTTCTTTGACATTTTGGTTTACACGTTTTCTTTCGGAAATATAAAATATCCCGAAGAAAGTATTATCTTTGCTGTCTGACTAATTAGTTATAAATTGAAAAATATGGTAATAGAAAGAACAGATAACGAACTGGTTATACGGTTTCCGCTTAATGCGCGGGTAGAACAGATTCAGGATTTGATTGACTATTTGCGTTATCAGGAATTGGTATCATCCCACAGCACAGAGCAATCAGAGGTTGATATGCTTGCACGGGAAATCAATAAAAACTATCGGGAGAGTAATCAAATGTGTCAAGACTTATGACAGTGAAAATCATAGTCGATACAAATATTGTATTCAGCGCTTTGCTTAATTCAGATAGCCGTATCGGAAGATTGTTGTTAAATTCGAGATACCGTCTGGAATTTTACAGTTGCAAATATCTGCAAAAAGAAATACAGAATCATCTTGACAAAATACGGAATCATTCCAGATTGAGCGATAGCGACCTATTCGAATTGATACATCTTGTAGAAAGTCGTATATTTTTTATTGATGAAAATTTATTGCCCATAACAGTTATATCGGAAGCCAGACAGCTTGTGAGAGATATTGATATGGACGATTTTGCATTTGTTGCCCTCGCCAATTACCTGAATGCTTTTTTATGGACAGGAGACAGGGTTTTGATCGACGGACTCCGCAAAAAAGGTTACAGAAATATAATCTCAACTTTGGAATTAATAAAACTGACAGAAGAAAAAGATGAATAGATTGTGATACTGGAATAATTTCCAGTCTTTTTTCAGCAAAGCGTGTAAACCAGTCAATAAAAGTTTACACGCTTTTTTAGTATAGAAATAAAAAAAATATAACGATATGATTAAAAATTTTATTTTAGTTTTGAAACGCTTCAAAACGTCGGCAGTCCTTAATATTGCGGGACTGTCGGTAGCGCTCGCAGCTTTTACTGCAATAATGATTCAGGTACACTACGAATACAGTTTCGACAGTTGTCACCCCCATGCCGACAGGATATATACTGTATCCATGCTTCGTAACGGCGAACCGACGAATATTCTTCCGCGCGCTTTTGCAGATGCAGTCGTTGCCTCCTCTTCGCATATTAAAGATGCAACTATCCTCACGCCAATTGATGAGTGGATGGGAAACGTGTATGTTTCGACAGGATACGGAACTTATGAGAAAGGTTTTAACGAGCCGTTTGAAACCTGTTACAGGGGGATTACGCAGATTTTTGGCTTTGAATTTACGGAAGGTGATCCGGATTGCCTCAAAGATCCTGAAAAAGTCATCATTCCGCAAAGCATGGCACGCCGCATGTTTGGCAGTGAACCGGCAACCGGCAAACCGCTGCACCTCAAAGAATATGTATGGACAAAAGGACATAAAGACCTGACTGTTGGGGGAGTGTACAAGGATTTTCCAGGAAATACGCAAATCAAAAACGTGATTTACACCGAAATAGACGCATCGCAAAAAGATGACTGGATGTCGCAGAATTACCTGCTCTACTTGCTGTTCGACGCAGACGGTGAAGCTGCGGCATTTGAAGAGAATTTCAACCGGACATTTGATTTTTCTCCGCTTAACAGCGACAGTAAAATCAGTATCAGCCTGACAAATTTGCGCGATATTTATTTCGAGCAAACAGGCTTCAGAGTAGGTAATGAAAATACTGCAAGGATTCTGTTTGCCATAGCTTTACTTGTAATTATCATAGCTGCAATTAACTACATGAATTTCAGCATTGCCCTGACGCCGATGCGAATACGCAGCCTTAATACGCAGAAAATACTGGGAAGCTCGACGGCAGAGCTGCGTTTCTCCTTGCTTGGCGAAGCAGTTGTTATGGCGTTTATTTCGTGGCTCTTTGCACTATTTATTGTGATTTTTTCAGTAAACGGCAACTTGCTGTCTTTTTTCGACGCCGATATGCATTTGGAAAACAATATTCCGATTGTGCTTGTTACAGGCGCAATAGCCTTACTCACAGGACTGGCAGCTGGTTTGTATCCTGCTTTTTACTCCACAACATTCCAGCCCGCTCTTGTTTTGAACGGTAATTTCGGACTTTCGCCAACAGGACGAAAACTGAGAACATTTCTCATTGGTTTCCAATACATTATTTCAATATGTCTGATTATTTCAGCCATTTTTATGCAAAAGCAAAACCGTTTTCTGCAAAATTACAATCAGGGATTTGATAAAGAACAGATTGCCATCGTTCAGCTTAGCAATAAAATGTATTGGGGAAGCAAAAATTTATATATCAATCAGTTAAAGGAATACTCAGGAATTGAAGACGTTGCATTTTCAAAACAGAAACTGGGCGCTTCGGACGGATATACCGGCTATATGTTCAGATATAAAGAAACAGAATTTGGAGGATATACGCTCGAAGTAAGCGATAATTTTATAAGCGTTATGCGCATACCGGTTATTGAAGGGCGAAATTTTATGCCTTCGGATACGGTTGGCGGGAAAATAGCATTTGTACTTAACAAATATCTTCAAAAAGAAATCGGGGTAACGGCAGGCGAACCCATCGAGATGACTGCATGGAGCGTTCCGCTATGTAATGTAGCCGGTATTGCCGGAGATGTGAAATTTACTTCTCTCCGTCAGGGTGAAGACCGGATTCTCTTCCTGTTCGGTTCACCGGCGGCTCTTCCTGTTTCATACGTCAGGCTTAAAGCCGGAACAAATCTTTTTGACGCAATGAA
>JAIRPX010000091.1 GCA_031256775.1 Dysgonamonadaceae bacterium | reverse complement strand
AAAACACAGACCTTTCCCTGAGCAGCGTAGCTGCGACATCTTTTTTAACAGCAAATTAATTCATAAACATGAAATGAATAAAAATTAAGGTATCGCAGCTACGCTGCTTTGTTTATATTCTCATCCTTTACCGTGCGCTTACGCACACGGCTACAAAGATATTGGCGCTACGCGCCTTATCGCCAAAACACAAGGTTTTACGGGTGAACCAACGAAAGCACAAAAGCCTGTCTAAAAAGCGTGCGTCGTCATCGAAGGCGAAGCCTGAAGCAATCCAGAAAAAAACTGACAACTGACAACTGACAACTGACAACTGACAACTGACAACTGACAACTAATTTCTGGATTGCTTCGCTAATGCTCGCAATGACGTTTTCGCGCTTTCGTGCCTGCATGTTTCTGGTAAGCGTTATTTAAATTCTACTCTGTTTTTTGGATTCACCTTTATGTAGCAATCTTTTGTTGCAACTTTAATCACATCCGACATGGAACGGCAATTATAGCTGTTGATATGAGACTGATCGGCAACTGCAAGCCGGTAATATCCAACATCGGTGACATTGAGCTTAAAATCAAATTTTTCGTGATTGAATATAATATCGCCCCCCATCTGCATCCAGACTGTTTCCGTATTGGGATCCTTGGAAAGATCCAGCCTGTACCATCGCGCAACAAGGTTGTTGTCGGGTTTGAAAAATGTGCCGTCGTTGGTAAATTTGGCACTTAACACGGTCAAGACGGGCGATAAACCTTTGCAGACAAGCGTATCTTTGGGTGTATCGACTAACGTTACTGCCGGAGAGCAAAGCCGTATCTCTATATCGTCCAAACCAAAGTTGTTACCGGTGCCGCTGGATGCGTTGTTAATTATTCTTAGTATTATTGTATTTTCCCCATCTGGAACGACAAATGAGAAACCGTAGTTTTTCCACTGCCCTACTCCATCGGGAACGTTGCCCGTATTATACTGCGCCAGAATATTGCCATACATGTCTTCAAGCAAAAATAAATGATTGACCTTAGCCGGATTAGCACCATCTGAAATGCAGAGGCTAACGATCCATGCGGAGAAGTAAAGCTTCATTCCAGCGCACAAATTGCTGATGGTACGTTCATAAAACTGTCCGAAATTGGACGTGGCATTGAAAGCTGCAAAGTATCCGCGCTTATTGTCGCCTGGATATGTATGGTCGGTCATTTTATACCAGTCGTATGGTGTCGCATTCTCTTTCGTAATGCTGTATGAACCGTCGATAATAGTGCCTGTGACGTAGTTGTAGTTTATCACCTGCGGTATACCGGTCGGCTTGTCCTTTGGATCGCTGGGATCGTTGCCACCAAAATCTTCCTTGAAAAGCAATGCGCCGGAAGTTACGCAGGAAACAGGATTGCCACCGCAACTTTCGCTCAAAGTTAGTTCAACTTTTATGCGCGGAAGAAGAGGTTTGTTTTTATAAACTGGTTCTACCCACCAGGTTTCAATATCGGCGGCGTTTTTTGTTACTGTGTATGTTGTGTCGGTCGTTATGATCGTACCTCCGGTCGAAACGCTGTACCATCGGTAAGTAACGTTTGGTATGTCTGTGAAACCCATCTTCACCTCTGCGTTCTGGCAGGCTACGTATTTTTTCGCATTGGGATTTATTACAAGCATATATACTTTTGCAGCGGCACTGTCGGTTCCGCATTTTGCATAATAGGAAACACTGTCAACGCCCACATTATTAGCCTTATACGTAAAAGATCCATCACTGTTATTTTTGCGGAGCGTACCGAGACGCAGTCCTGAATTTTTAACAGTATCTCTTTGAGCGTTACACCAAACGTCGTTGTTGCAGACGTTGAAAGTGATGGAATCGTTTTTAAATACCACTACTGTATCATTTTCCAAGTTGCGGACACAGCCGGTCACTGAGGCATATTTAGTAGTAGCTCCAATTAAAGTGACTGGCGGAACGGCTTTTGCACCGGAGACGTAAGTCATTGAAAGCGGACAAACATCAAATCCGCCATTATAAGTGACATAGACGTATGTATCTGCATTGGCGCTAATTGTGTAAGTACATTCGGTACGTCCGTCAATCAGCGTTGCCTTTGTAAAATTCGATATGACGCTGGGAGTAGGAACTGCCGCCGCTCCCCTGTAACTTGATGTAACGACAGGTGAGCCGCCCCTGATATAAAATCCGGCAGGCAAAGTGTCTTTCATTGTAATTCCCTGTACACCATAATTCATATTGTTGGTAATAACCGTATTAATCGTCACGCTGTCTTTGTAGTTGGCGCATGAAGGCGAGTTTTTAAATACGTTTAAATCGCCCGGAGTTCGGATAACGACATCGCGGACTTCGTGATTAGCATAAGAACCGCCAGTGGCTGCTGCAAATCCCATCTTTAATATCGAAGGTGTAGGCTGTATAACATTTGCAGGACCAATTATTTTCGTGAAATCGCCTGTCGTGCTTGTTTTTAAATAAACTGTCACCTTCATGCCGCCTGTTACAGGTTCTATTTCTATTCTTACTCTTCGGTAAAAACTGTCATCGTCAGGGCGAGTGTTGCTGGTTGATGCCACTACTGTAACGCCGCTAATAGGAGGGTTGAGGTTTGCCCCCGTTCCGGCAACATACGTATAGGTGGCGTCGCGAACTATTATCGCATTTTTCCTTAGAGTCGTTTTTCCAGACGTGCCGCCATTACCGACAGGACCTCCCCATTCGTTTGAAAAGTTACCGTATTCGTCAATTCCTATACCCAGATAGGCAGGCTTTAAGTCGGTATATCCCAGACAGCCTCCAATGGATCCAATAGTAAACGTTTTTCCAGGATCTCCATCGTAGAGAAATATGCTGAAACCGTCGGCAGGAGTCGATCCACCACCCCATACTTTGAAATCAAACTCCATAGTAACGCCCATTGTGGACGGGAAAGATTTGTCTAATAATACATATCCCATTTGAGTGATAACTGAATTTGTTAATCTTAACCATCCACTTCCCGACGCATCAGGATTGGAGGCAAAACTTGCCGTATAACCTGGTGCGTTTCCATAACATGTGAAATTTCCAGTCGTGCCACGACAACTTTCGTCGTAGAAAAACTGGGCAGACAGCGGATTTGCTGTCAGAATTAGCAATAATATCCAAAAAAATATGCGCATGGCATATACGTAAAGAGTTGCGATTCTTAATTTTGTCATTTTAATAATATTTATAGTATGCGTATTTTCGTTTATATTGACACAATGAAAATTTATGCAAAAAACTTTGCAAAGTTAGCCAAAAGAATGATATTTGCAACAAAATTAGACACAAAAAAGCAATAAATGATTTTTTAGTTTTAAGTTTTCAGTTTTCAGTTTTTTACTGGATTGCTTCGCTAACGCTCGCAATGACGATGCACGGAATTAAACCGCGTAAAGTATAACTTTTAGTTTTCAACTAATTTTCTCGCTTCTTCCCGCATCTCCCTGACTGCCTGCGACTGCACTTTGGGTTCCATTGTCAGCACTATTTTTGCCGCTTCCACAGCTTTTTCTGCATTGCCGGTTTCTGCGTGTAGTTTCATCATTAAATACCATGGATACAAACGATTGGGTACTAAATTTGCAGAATGGATGAAAGCCGCTTCAGCACTGTCGTATTGCTGCATCGACTGAAAGTTTCGTCCCATGATGTTGTAGAGCATCGGGTCGCAACTGATTTGTATGGCGCGTTGCAATATCTTGATGCTTTTTTCCGGCTGATCCGATTTAGACAGACTTTGAGCATATTCAAACAGGAATTGAATCCTGTCGTCGAGATAAGGATAAAGTTCGCCGTATGCTTCGGCAGCTTCCATATTCAGTCCTGCTCCGTAATAGATTTTTTCCCTGTTCCATCTTTCGTAAGCACGATAAACGGGATATTCCCTGTAAAGGCAAACGCCTGAAACCAAGAGACAAAGACAGGTTGTTATAATCGACGCAAAACGGCTTCCAGTTTTTTGCTGTTCGGCGCTATTCCCTGACGCCAGAAAAAACACAAAAATTACAGGGAAAGGCAAAACGCTGAACGGATAGGAAAAACAGGCAAAAACCAGCAGGGCTATCAGCGAGCCAGCCATTCCTGCATTATTTCTCAACAATAATCGAACAGCCAAAACAATAATTACTGCAAACAGCAGGAAAGAAACAATACCAGATTCTATTAATATCTGTAAATATTCATCAAAACCGTATTCGGGGTTTCCGGCTACATGCTTTTCCGTTTCGCTTGCCTTGCCCGAAGCAAAATAAGCTGCCTGCATATCGCCATAAACTCCCGAAAAATTACCCAAGCCAGCTCCAAATGGATACTTGACAACGGTTTGCAGCGAGATTTTCCATGTCAGCAGGCGCCCGTCGGCGGAATCTTTTTTCAGATGGTAGAGAGCAGTTAAGGATAATAAGAAAGTTAAGGAAATAAGGCAAATTATTAACAGGACGTGTTTTTTATATTTTTTGTAATATTGTTTTATTTGCAACTGTTTTTCGTATTTTTTATATATTACAACAGAACATCCGGCTATTGTCGCCAGCCAAGCTGCCCTACTCATTGCCGCAGGAAGCACAAGCAATATTGCAAAGCATGTTATTCCTCCAAAACATTTTAAAAACATGGGTAGCAGGCGTAATGTATTGGACAGCAGGCGAGAGGGGGAAAGTAAACAATACAGCGACATAGGCAGGATTGCGGCTAAATATCCAGCGTAAGGACCTGGATTAAAAAACGATCCGGTAAGTTTGAAAAGATTATGCTGCGAAGGTGCGAATCCGTAGAGCTGTTGCAATCCCCAGAAAGCTTCTATCAGACCGGTGAAAATTATAAAAATGCAGCAAATGTTTTGTATTTTTGGCAACTTATTTATTGTTAGCCGGAAACAAAAATAAAGCGCTATCAGCAATGCAAATAAAGTCAGCTTTGTAGTATTTTGCGAAGCATCACTGAAAATGTATGCCGAAAAATACACGCTTCCACCAAAAAGGACGACAAATAGATCGGAAAATGAAAAGCGGAAAGATTTTTTATTGTTAATAAATGAAAAAATAAATATTGCAACACTCGCCAAACCCATACTTCCATAAAACCAGAAATATTTGCCGGAAACCACCCCGTTGGCTAAATCGTTGCTTACAACAAAAACGGTAGAAAAAATCAATAAGAATGGCGCTGTCCATAAGCAGTCCGTGAGTATCTTTGCAAGCTGTTTCACCTGTGGCTTTCTATTTAATAGATTTAAAATACCTGTTCCATCTACGTTTTCCAGTTTTCAAATCCATTGATTTCCAGATAAGAACTGCTTTGCCTACAATATGATCTTCGGGAAGCAAGCCCCAGTAGCGCGAATCTATGGAATCGAAAATATAATCGCCAGCCATAAAATAATAGTTCATTGTGAAAACGTATTGGTTAATGGAGCTGTCGCCAAGCAATACCTGTCCATCGCGAATATCGACAGGCTTGTCTGTTTCGTAAGCGATCAGGTTTTTGTATAAAACATAATTAAGGGTATCTATAACGAGAGTATCGCCTTTTTTCGGCACGTACAGCTGACCAAAATTGCGAACAGTCCATCCGTAGCGGACAGAATCGCGGGGAAAACTTTCTCCTGCGCGGTTATAATTCGTTTCCGGCATTTCCGACATCGTTGTCTGGTGATCCCTGCAACCCAAGATTGCATCGGGTGCATTTTTCACCATGTATATTCCGTTTTCGATACAAAACGTATCGCCAGGAATAGCTACGCAACGTTTTATGTAATTGACGCCCAAATCCATATCTATTTTTTCCCAGCCTGAGCTGTACGGGAAATTGAAAACCAGCACATCGTTGCGTCTGACCGCCCTTATACCCCTGAAACGTTTGGTTACAGCCCTGCCGTCTATTCGGGTTTTCGGGAAATGAGGATATATTCGCGGACCCGGAATCTGCTTGTTGACAGCAACAAAATCGCCGTCAATAATTGCAGGCGACATGGAACAGGACGGGATTTTGAAAGAACAGAACAGGAAAACCCGCATCGCTATTGCCAAAACAATGGCGATAATGCTTACCAAAGTCCATACAACCAAGTCTTTCCAGAATTTTTTCCACGAAAATTTTGCCATTACCATTATTATTTTGTCGTTCCTTTCACCGCAACCTTAATTACTCCATCTTTTACATTGCCATACACGCTAACGGTTTTATGAAAAACGCCTGTTTCTTCGGGCTGAATCTCCAGACGGATTTCCGTTTCCCCGCCCTGTTCTACCGGCTGTTTTTCCCAAACGGGAACGGTGCAGCCGCAGGTTTGTTTGTACAATTCCCATACTTTTGGATTCAACACGGGATTGCCAATTAGTAATACTTTGTTGTATTTATCAAGCAGGAAACATTGAAGTTCCGGTTTATCTGGAAAATGGTTCAATGAATTGATTTGATTGTTTTCATCAATAAAAACAGGATAATCAAAACGGTCGCGTTTTAACATATCACTTATTTCCTTTTTGCTTTTGGGCTGAAAAAAGAAAAGAAAACTTAACTTTTCACCGAATAAACTGTCCGATTCTGCAATCAGCCGTTTCCATTCAAACAACTTTAAACGACATTCCGAACAGCCTGCCGAATCAACATATAACAGTATTTTATATTCTGCATTTAGCTCGGCGATGCATAGCTCCGGAAGCGTATCTTTTCCGGAGAAACTGCATTGATATGCTTCCGGAAATTGTATTGATTTGCCTGCCCATTCTTTGACTATTCTTTCTGTTTCGTTTTTTTTATCTTCTTTTTTGCAAGAAAAAATACAGAAACAAGGTATTAGCAAGAAACAGATTTTTGTTAATTTCATGTTGATAAAGAATATTTAAATCATTTTAATTTATACACAATCAATACAGGATTGCTATCCGATTCCAGATTTTCGAATCCTGCATTTTTTAATAAGTTTAAGACTTTCTCCGGCAATATTCCCGGAATAATTTGATAGATCAATTTGCCGCTGGACAAACCAAGAATCTCCGAAGAATGGTCGACTGGCACTTCTTTTGGGGGGGCAATCCTGTTATATACAATAGATTGTATATTGTTGACATCGGCAGTCACCATGCAATGATAGGGTATAGACGGTTTACCAAAACCATGAAAATCAGAAAAAGAAAAAAATATTTTTTCGTTGTACACATATACGTTGTTGATTCTCCCTACATATTCCCCTGATTCAATCTGTTTCTTAAAAGATTCAGTATTCATGTTTTGAACAGGATTTTTTTTATTTCCGAAATCAATTGCAATAAAAGGGACTGGCTTATTGTTCTCCATTTTATATATTGTATCGCTGTATGAATAATGATAAAATAGTTCCTGTTTTTCATTTTCCGTAAAATTGTTACTTAAACAAAGAGGCAGACGGACTTTAAAAGGAAAATATCCTGTTTTTATGTGTTTCAAAGTCGAGTCTAAAAAAATTAAGTCATATTTGTTCTCATTTTGACAGGAATTAACGCCATAACAACCGTCTTTGACCGGAAGAATAGTATATAAATAATAAGACGATTGCTGAACATTCAAGATGCGTCCATCCATATCATATTCAAATATGCGTCTGGCAGGTTCATCCAGCAAGTATATTCTGTTTGTTTCAGGATTAACATACATGTCATAGACTCCAGTATATTCATTTGGTCCATTTCCCTTAGTTCCAATGTTATACTTATATTTTCCCTGCACATCAAACAGTAGAACACTTTTCATTTGGGAGTCCCACACAATGATAGACGAATCGGAAAACACAACTTTACCGATATTTCCAATCAACAGATCATCGCTTGTATGAAGCGGAATAATGCTGTGCAATGTGGCAATATCTTCCATTTTTAATGTGGAGACGTTTTCTATATTCACCTGAATTGTAGGACAATATAACTCTATGCTGTCTGATTTTTGTCGGCAAGAGATTAAAATCAAAAATACTGATGAATAGATACAATAATGCTTCATATTATTATTTTGCTAAAAATAGAAATTTAAATCAATTGAGGCTGTCTTAAAAACTCTCACTTATTTTTGAAAATTGAATATTTAAAATCAGTTTTAAAAGTTCTGAACAAATTAGTGTTAAAATCGCTTTTAGGACAGCCTTTTTAGTTTCTGTTAATTTTTATTGCAACAAATAATTGTTAATTATAGTTTTAAATCAACACATTACAATTACTGCAATCTCATTTACTTTTCAACATGGTCCATACGAACACAGGTCATTACCTGATGCACAACAAGACACACTAATAGTAATAGTTTGTATTAATCTACCATCACTATCATATTCATATTTCGTAGTTGTTTTAGTTCCCGGTGTTCCTTTAGAAGCACTATCCGTTTCGCTCGCCAGCGCTTCCACATTAGCCAGCATAACATCCGACAACTCTTCTTTTTGCGAATTTACATTCACATTCCACGCAGCCACTGCTGCAATGGCTAAAATGGCAATGCCGTATAAAACCTTTTTGTACATACTTGAAAATTTAATATATTAATAAAATAACAACTACCAAAATATCTGACGTCCGTCTCTATACTCAAAAATTCTCTCTTCTTTGCCTCTTGTGTGATTTTTAAGATACAGTAAAGAATTTTGTGGCGCCGTATAGTATAGCGAATCGGAATGCGCCTGCTGTTTCCCTGCGGAGTTCCACTGTCTGTTTTGCCAGTAAAACAGTTCGTAGGTATCGCCCTGACGTATAAAATTATCATAATTGCGGGGAACATAACGAATTTTCCCTATTGATTTGGGCGCGCCCAAAGCCAGCCCTGTCCAGCCAGAAGAAGGGTGCTTGTATTCAAAAGATGTATAGGGATCGCCGTCAAAGGCATTCGCGTATTCGTGAGAACCGTCACCGGACAGACAGCCTGGTGTGCCTATAACTCGCCCCTTCAATGGAACAGACAGATTTTCAGTCTCATAAAATTCTACTTCGGCTACGTTGCAGTAGCTTTCTTTACCGCCTTTATATCTGACAAAACGATACTTTTTATTGGAATCAATGCAAATCGCAGTATACCGCCTGACAGGAAGATTATCAATCAAATACAGCGTATCTGCCTTTAAAAAATAAGGATCGTTACTTCCCTCAAAAACGCCATGTAACATATTATATATATAGCGTTCATTATGCAGAGGAAATTTGCAATACAGATGTACAGTATCCTGATGTGCTGATGAATGGAAATAGCGGATGTTTCCAGTTTCCTTTTCAAAAAGGAAAGGATCGGAAACCGGATGCAGACCGGAACTGTCCCATGTTGCAAGCTGGAAAACATTGTTGCCTTCAACATCCGTAAAACGCAGACTGTCCCTGTCGGCTTTTGTCAAGGAAATTGGCAACCATTCCAGCCAGCGGGAAGTGCATAGATAAACGATATCCCATGTCGCATTTTTATCGTATAAAATATTTTTGGACAATACAAGATTGCGACTCCACCGACCGGCATAAGCGGCTGTAACGTCAACAAATAAAGGATATCGAAACGAGGGATGAACTGCTGCCGGTTTTGTATTAATCCTTTTCATCTCCTCCCTGTTCAGGCTGAAAGTGTGTCTGAATACTTTTCCTTTGCGATCTGCTAACTCTTCTGTCGGAATGAAAGTCGTATAGGGAAAATTAATCATGTATTCGTTTCTGTCTTTGGCAATTAACACATTCCACGAATGTACGGCATTATTATCTCCGCGTGTCATGTAATCAATAGAGCAAGGTATTCCGACAGATCTTAATGAATAGGCGGCGATATCACACAGCTCGCGGCAGGCACCTACCCTCCAATGAACGATATCTGGACCTACATTCGGTCCAACAGGCAGTTTATTTGTCAATATTATATTAATTTTGGACAGCGTGTCCATAAGAAATGTAGCTGCAAAAAGTGGGTCTGCACATTCGGGCAGTGAACGTATGCTGTCCAGCAGGGGATTACAGATTTCATAAAGATGTTTTCGCCAGTATGCAGGCTTTTCATTACCCACGCGGTAGGGCAAAATATATTCGCAAAATGTGTTAAAATCGACATTTTTAAACCAGGGCTGCTCGCGCCACACTTTGAAAGCCCAATCAATATTGTCTGTTAAATATTCTGAATTAATATTTTGAATATCATTTTTTTTCTCCATATCTGTCAGAGAAAGTATCCCATCGACATTCACCAGAGAATCAATTATCTGAACAATTTCTTTTTCCCTTTCGCTGCAACATTTGTAGTATTTTAAATATTTTTCCAGTTCTGCTTCATCGTAGAACGAATGGTACGGCATGTTTTCAATAAGAAAACATGCCGCTCTGTATTTCAGGGAATCTTTTTTGTAATAAGAGAGTACTTTTTCCAGTTCTGCACGATTATCACCTGCCATTTGCAACGCTTCTTCAAGAGGATCATACTTTTTTTGACAGGAAAAACTTAATAGCAGAATAAAACCTACAGAATATATGTATTTCATTGGGAATAACATTGATTTGAATTGTTGATTATTTTGCCGTTCCTTTCACCGCAACCGTAATTACTCCATCTTTTACATTGCCATACACGCTAACGGTTTTATGAAAAACGCCTGTTTCTTTGGGCTGAATCTCCAGACGGATTTCCGTTTCTCTTCCTGGTTCTACCGGCTGTTTTTCCCAAACGGGAACGGTGCAGCCGCAGGAAGCATCGACCCTGTGAATAATAAACGGTTCTTTGCCGGTATTCTTTATTTTAAAAGATGCGTAGCTCTTTTTTCCAACGGATAAATCGGCGATTTCAATTTCTTCCGGTGCTACGGCAACTGTCATAACAGATTGATTATCCGGATCTTTTTTACCGGTAATAGTCTGTTTGTAAAGTTCCCAGATTTTAGGATTTAAAACAGGATTGCCAATTAGTAATACTTTATTATCTTTATCAAGCAGGAAACATTGAAATTCTGGTTGGGAAGGGAAATGATTTAACCGATCAATCATATTATTTTGGTCTATAAACACAGGGTAAGTAAAGCGATCATGTTTAAGTAGAGTTTGTAAGACCTGTTTATCTTGAGGATGAAAAAAGAACAAAAAACTCAAATTAACGTTATAAATACTGACTTCTTCTATTAACCGTTTCCATTCCAAAAGATGCAATTTGCAACTGGTGCAACCTGTAGAATCAATATACAGTAATATCTTATATTCTACATTCAATAAACTGGAACATACTGATGGTACAGTATCAATGCTTACCCAGCTGCACTGAAAATTATCTTGGAAAAGAATTTCTTTTCCAAACCATTCGGAGATAAACTGTTCTGCGTCTTTCTTCCGTCTATTTTCTTTGCAGGAATAACAAAGTAATAATACAAAAATCAATAATACTGATAAAGAAATTTTTACATTATTCATCTTGAAAGATTATAGTGAAAATTTGAAAATTTCAGAAGTAGGATCATTTTCCGCATCATTTTTTCTTATTATGTACAGTTTTTTT
>JAIRPX010000083.1 GCA_031256775.1 Dysgonamonadaceae bacterium | reverse complement strand
GAAAACCACGGATTACGTCGGCAACAAAGTGTATGAAAACGGCGTCCTGAAAAGAATTTTGACGGAAAACGGCTATTATGAAAACGGAAATTACTATTTTTACGTCAAAAATCACCAGGGAAGCAATGTAGTGGTGGCCAACCGGAACGGCAATGTCGTTCAGCAAACCCATTATTACCCCTTCGGGTTGACGATGAGTATCAGCGACGGCCAGGGTGCGCAGCCTTACAAGTACACCGGCAAGGAATTGGATATGGAGCACGGTTTGATGCAGTATGATTTTGAGGCGAGGCAGTACGACCCGACGGTCGGACGGTTTATGACCATGGATCCGCTGGCGGAGAAGTATTATTCCGTGTCGCCTTATGCGTATTGTGCTAATAATCCGGTAAGGTACATAGATCCAAATGGTATGAGTTATACTTATAATTGGAATACAGGGAACTATGAAGATGAAGATGGTAATATTATTTCTTGGGGGGCATCGTTTATAATTGGATTGTTAATGTTACATATACTATAGCGAACTTGGCCGATAAGTTTGGAAAAAAAAGTGTTCAAGGGGCAGAAAAGCTAACCAATCAGATTTTAAGCTTGGGTACAGATATAGCTCTTGTAACAAATTTTTTCGCTGGGACTGGTCTTGAAAATTATGAATTTGGCCCCAATGAAGAATCTACTATTTCTTTGAAAAATTCATTCTTGACAACTACTGCATTAAAAAAGTTTATGGCTGAATATAAAAACAATCCTTCTCAAAAAAGTTATAATATCGGAAACGTAAATTTTAATCCATTTGCAATTTTCAGTAATGATGAAGCCGGTCCTGTTAATTCTTTATGGAATGATAAAGGTTATTCTACGGCACAATTTACAGGCTCATGTCATTATTCTTTTGAAGTGGTTGGCGATCATGTAAATATAACGGTATCAAATCGTACATCGCTTTGGTCTGCTTTATATCATTTGCCGCTTGTGGGTGCTCCATCAAGAGGAGAAACGCCTCTTGGTATGGCAGGCAATATCTATCAAACTTATACATTTACTATATCATTAGACGAGGCAAGAAAACGTGGAAATTAAAATAATAAAAATGAAAATTATTACATTGCTGAAAACAATTATAGTATATGTACTATCTATGTTTTTGTTAACATGTTGCTGGTGGAAGCCCTATCGCTATGCTGAACATCTTACGGATATGTATTATTTAATAGAAAGCGAAGATACTGGATTGTCACTCTGCAAAGATGATGATATTGATGATGGAGGCTGGTTGATAATAATTGGTCAAACTGTTTATGCGGCAGGCTATAATAATGATGTTATCATTGTAAAGCAACATCCGCATGAATTCTCTAAACTAATCGACAAAACAATTACTAATTATTACATTCTTCCAATAAAAAATAATCCGAAAAATGAGGCTATCGGTCCTCTTACACTCAAACAGTTCAACGACAAACGAAAAGAGCTGAATGTGCCGGATAGTTTGCAATTTACAATAGAATTTGAAAAATTAAAATAATTATGGCAACGATAGAAAACCAGTTAAGTCTTATTGCAGGAATAAAACACAGCTATGATATTAACACCAAATTTGTACACAGTTTGAGGGACACAAGAGGTAATCCATATCATACACCCAGAGGTATTGCTAATCCTTCACAAATATCCATTAATTCAAATTCTCAATTTTTTTGGTTGAGATTGGGGAAAGCACCTGTTATCGGTGGGGTACAATCTGCTATTTATGGAGAACATCCTAATGATGGCATGCGTTTGAAAAAATTTATTGATATGATTTTTAATAAATAAGAATATGCGTAAAATTATTATTTTCACATTATTGATAATCTGTTTGGCCTCTTGTATAACAATAAAAGTACCAAAAATCGAAGAAGGTCAATTTATAAAGATACACGATTATTTTTTTTTAGATGCCAAAGTGACAGATGTGGATGAACTGATATTAAACAAAGACAGTACATTTTCATTATCATTTTATAATCCAGTTGTTACCAGTAAATGCCAGGGCAAATGGTATTACATGGATGAAAGAACGATTTATTTAAAATGTAATGAGCCATATATACCCCAAGATACCTGTATAAACTGTATGCCATTCGACCTGTCCTGGATAACGGGGTATATGAGGGTTAGAGAGCGGAAAGTGAAGGTTGTTAATGCAAATAAAATCAAATTGGAGCTGCCTGAATCGGAAAGTAAAAAATACATAATATTAAAAAGGATTAAAGAATAACTTTTATTCCGTGTAACATCTTCGTGTCTGCTACACAACTCTCTCACCGGTTGAAAATTATTTCAACTAACTAAATAAAAACATTTTAAGACAAAGGCAAAGCCGGCTGATTGCAGCCTGCTTCAGCCCTTGTCATATTCAAAAACAAATAAAAATAGAAAACATGAAAACAATAAAAAACATTCTCGTTACGGTATTACTGTTTGTTTATACCGCCGGAACCTACTCGCAAATATCGCAGGAGCCTTTATCGGCATTAAGTCCGAACGCTGCAAACCTGGGTTTATACGGCAACATTCCCGTTTCTCATTACACAGGAATACCGGATATTGTTATTCCCCTGTACGAAATCAAGGTAAAAGACTTTGTGCTACCGGTTTCATTGAGCTACCATGCCTCCGGAATACAGGTGGATCAAAGAGCCGGCTGGACAGGAGTGAACTGGAGCCTGTTTGCAGGAGGAGTTATTACAAGAACCGTTAACAGCGCTCCCGACGATTACAATAATCCGAATTATTCCACAGGAGGAAATGCGGGATTTTATTTCAATTATGACCTATTGAATACGGCTTCGTGGAATCAGCGAAGTTATCTCCGCTCGATAGCTCAAGGCAATCAATCGCTGAAAGATACTTCGCCCGACGAATTTTCTTTCTCTTTTGACGGCTATAACGGCAAGTTTTATTTAGATCATACCCGTAACTGGCAAGTACAGTGCGACAAGCCTGTTAAAATAGATTTTGACAATACCTGGTTGCAAATTCCGTTCAGTAAAACAGGAACCCGGGCTGCAAATTACGGATATTTTCCCTGCTTCAGCGGGTTTACGATTACGGCGGAAGACGGGACAAAATACCAGTTCGGAAAGAATATTGAGGCGATTGACTTTTCTATTGATTTCTTTACTCAACATCTTGACGATTGGGTAGCGACGGCCTGGTATCTTACCAAAATAACGCTGCCCAGCCGGCAGGAAATCAACTTCACTTACGAACGGAACGAATTTAACAATCAAATGTATATCGCGGTACATCACGATATAAGCTTATCGACAGAATCCAGTGGCGGCATATTCAACCCGCAGCCAGCGTGCAGTTCATGGAACTATGATCCGATCGAGTATTGCTATCAAGGCAAGTTGATTTCTCCGGTTTATTTGAAAGAAATAACGACCGACAATGTGATGGTTTCCTTTACCAAAAGTCTCAGCAACGAGCTAAAATACGGACAGGCAATCTACAACGGCAAGTATTATGACTGGTATCAACATTCTTCTTCCGCTCAATATCCTTTTTTGCCGGTTATTCAATCACAGCAGTACGGATATCCCGGCTGTCTGGATCAACTCAAATGGTATAAACTGGACGCCATCACTGTAACCAATAAAAATCAAACGGAAATCTTAAAAACCATAAACTTCAACTATAATAATTCCACTGTGGAGCGCTTATTTCTGGAAAGCATGGTCGAATCCGGAAAAAAGCCCTATGTTTTTTCCTATTATAACAAGGAAAGCCTTCCCGGTTATTTAGCTAATAAATCGGATCACTGGGGATACTTTAACAATACCTGTGCAAGCTTCTTAAATTATGGAAATTATTACAGCTATCGAAATCCGAACGCTTCCGTTCTTAAATATGGCATATTGACAAATATCAGTTATCCGACAGGAGGATATACTGAATTTGAATATGAACCGCACTGTTATCGGAAACAACTAAACATTGAACGGTGGAATCCGTGCAGTACACTGTCGAGCAATCAACTGTCCGGAGGATTAAGGATCAGGCAGATTAAAAACAGCAGTACACCGCAAGGACCGGCTCAAGTGGTAAAAGAGTATTATTATGTTTCCGACTATTTGCAAAACGGTGCAAATGCTTCTGTTTCCAGCGGCGTCCTGGGTGGTCAGGTACAGTATTACTTTACGGATTATACAGTCTATGCCTTTAATGACAATAATATAAGGCGCAGAATGAGTGTTTTTTCTTCTATTTCCGTATTGCCTTCCTGTCAAAATACAGGCGGGAGCCATATCGGATATACGGAAGTGATCGAAAAATACCCGGATAATTCCTTCACAAGGTATCAATTTACCAATTTTGACAACGGCTACCTTGATGAACCGGCAGACGCAATCATTCAGCAGTCGCGAACACCTTACGAGCATTATGCTTCAAGGGCGAAGGAAAGAGGAAGACTGCTACTGAAGGAAGACTACAATGCCAATGGCGAGAAAGTGAAAAGCAGAAATATTGTGTATGAAAAAGACGCCGTTTCAAATAATTATGTCAGGGCAATGAGCGCTACATTTAAAAATGTATGTCCCGGTACGGCGGTAAGTTATGATGAAGGTACTTTGTATAAAATCTATACCTACTCTTTCAGGCCTAAAACAGAAATAGATAGCATCTTTGACGGGAGTAATGGAAATATCGTAACACAAATGCAGTATTTGTACAATTCCCAAAAACTTTTATCGGAAACCCGCTTCACCGAAAGACCCGGTAAAACACACAAAACCATGTTTCAATATCCCTTTGAAATAACAGACAGCCCCGACTCGCCGGTTTTTCAGCAAATGACGGAAAAAAACATGCTGGCAAACTATGTCCGGAAAGTAGATTATGTTAACCATCGGATTATCGATGGCGAATTTCGGAAGTATAGCGCTATCGATACTGACAATCAGCTGTTTATGCCGACAGAAATTAAACGGTTGCGCTTAAATAATCCGATTCCCGAAAACCAGTTATTCACTGTTCGTTCACAAGGATTCGATCTCTCTATTACATCCGACGCTTACACGCCGGAAAACAGCATTTGCGCCGGCGCTAACTTTTATACGCTAACGTCGGCGCGGGTACAAATGGAAATGTCATTCAGCGAATACAGTAAGGATATGTTCAGTCCATTTTCGATTTATACCGTTCATATTAGAAATATATATACCGATAAAATTGTCTATCAATGGGACATGAGGGCGGTGGAAGCGGCGCTTTATGCTCCTTCATACATTTTTAGCGATTTCCTGTATGCCGACCTGGCGCCCGGTGATTATGTTTTTGAACTGAAGCATCGTTTCGATCGGGAATTCGATCCCAAAGAAGATATAAGTGATGCTTCCTGTAACGCCAGCGTCTCTGTCCTGATTACCGAAACCTCTCTGTTCAATTCCAATCATCCGGCTATCCAATCGGAAATATTCTATCGGTACAATAATTTCGGCAATGTGATTGAAGCCAAACAGGCGGGTACTAACCTTGCAACTACTTACCTCTGGGGCTACAATCACCAGTATCCGGTAGCCGAAATCAAAAATGCCGACTACGATCAGGTAACAGCCCAAATCCAGGGCGGCCAGGCGACGATTGACGCCATTGCAACCGGTA
>JAIRPX010000053.1 GCA_031256775.1 Dysgonamonadaceae bacterium | reverse complement strand
TTTTCCTGTTGGGGTCTTGGTTATACTGTACGGACACATTTCAGACAAGAAATAGTAATTGACTTGGATTGGCTGCCAATTATAACAACCAATACTTATGAACGGTCGAAAAAAGCAGTTCAAATATTACAATCCACAGAAACAGAAAATAATAAATATCTTTTGGATAAACTTACAGCATGTAGTCACAACATAAAAATGTATGAAAATTTGGATATTGAACACAAAATGAAGCAGGGTACGGTAGCTGAATTGGATTCATTGGGTGATTACTCCAAACTGTTTTATTTGGATAATAGTGATATGCAATCAATATCCGAAATAATCAGTGCAAGCTTAGGACTGACAATAGCCGCTATCTCGGACACACATCACCTGCTGGCTTCGGATGTGCAACCTCAATTACCGCATATCATAAAAAAATACTTTGGATATTATGCTAATCAAGAAGTATTGAATGGTTTTGTACGAATGTATGACCAGACATACTTAAAAATAGCATCAGAATTTAAAGACGCAGAAGGAATAAGAGCGCTTCAAAGAAAAGAAATCAAACAGCTTCTCATTGGTAACGAAAATAGCAATACAAATGGGGAAGACGATATACTTCTAATTATACAAGATGAAGTATTCAAAAAATGGAAAGTTGAATTATTCGGACAAAATGCGTTAGATTACTATCTGAACCATTTTACATTAAATGATATAGACTTTATCACAGCATTAATGCCTTCATTAGATGGAAATACACAACGGAGAATACAAATAAAAATAAGTCAACTTAATAAACAGTAATATCATGACTAAAAAAATAGCATCATGTGTCATAGATTTTGGGTCTTCAAATTCAGGATGTTCGTACATTCCAAGTGCAAATAAATATGCCAATCCATTATTCGTGCATAGTGATGCCCATTATTCTAAGGATAATACATGGTTTTTTATAAAAGCAGATTTCCTTAATCAAGTAAGAAATTCGTATAATTCATTGAAAGATGAAGATTTTAAGATAAAATCAGTAAAATTTAGCGAGACGCAAAATCCTAATATTATTTGGGGGCGCAAAACCATCCATCACTTTCTAAAAGAAAATAGTGTAAATGGCAAAAATGAATGGCTTGAGTTTTCCAAATTCAAGATGAAATTATATAAAGGTGAATATGAGATTAAAGGAAGGGATGAACAAAATTATCCAATTGAAACTATAATAACCATATTTTTGCGAATATTAAAAATAGAATGTATTCATGAAGTTTGTAAGCATACTGTTGGTAAAAGAAGTGTTGATTGTGAAGAAATCAACTGGGGAGTAACAATTCCCTCTATTTGGAAGCCTGAACATAAAGATATTATGCGGAAAATTGCTAAAAAAGTATTTACAAATGATACAGTACTATTGTCAGAACCGGAAGGTGCTTTAATGTGTAGTGCAATTGTACAGCGAAATAATGACGAACCTTTTGTTTTTAAAGCTGGACGAACCTCTGTTGTAGTTGATTTGGGTGGTGGTACAACAGATATTTCTTTGGTTCGAGAAGTCCAAAAAGCAGAAGGAATTCACAAATTTGAAGAAATCATTAGTGCGGATGGACGCGCCGCAGGAGGAAATGATATTGACGATGCTTTTTGGAATTATTTAGAAAGATATATCACAAAAGATTTGAAAGATGCAGAGGGTAAACTATATGCAACCAATCCTAATTTAGATGAGATTTTATTGGGGAAATATAAAAAAGACTATCCGTCAGAATGGATGATTATGGAAGATGAATGGTTCAAATTAAAGCATGGGGAAACATTTGATTTTGCTTTTAATTTCACTCCAAAATATAAAGATTGGCTTCTTAAAGAAAACCATTTAGCTGTCGCAGACCGAGTTTCCTGTTTACGTCAAAATGGTTGTTTATTTGACGAAGATGATTTATATCAACAAGTTTTTGAACCTACATTCAACCAAATAACTGAAAAGGTATTGGAAACTATTGATAGGTGTATAGACAAAAAGATAAAGATTGATACTGTTTCCTTTGCCGGAGGATTGTCTTTAGACGAAAATTTGATTACTAAATTGAAAAGTGCAATAAACAAAAGAATAAATATATTACCTTCCAACTATCGAACTATGTCTGGTATGTGGGCTTCGGGAGCAATATTGCATGGAGCCGGTTATTTGCTTGTTAATACCGATTTATTAGACCGTATAGCGAGAAGAACATATTTGTTTTCAGTTCTAATTGATTCTAATAATTTTAATTCTAAAGTACACTTGGATTATCTTGAACTGGAAAAGTTTATTGATATTGAAACAATTGAAAAAGCAAAACAAGAACAGGAATCTTATAAAAGCACAACTTCAAGTGGAAAAATTCTTTATCTCGTTCCCATTTGTATAAAGGATAAATTAGCCTGTAATGGCTTAATTCCTCTTACCAAATCGGAAGAAGGACAAACAAGTGTTCGTACCGAAATTTATTCTACCGATACTTTCGTTTTATATCCTTCAAAGAATAATAAGGACTTAATTTTTGAGGGAGAAATTGAGTATGACTTTAAAACTACATTTGAAAAATTGGAAGCTGAAATCAATGTGAATGAAGCACAAGTTAGCGGAGAATTAGTATTCATATTAAAAGATGTGGATGGTAAGATTATTGGGAAACAGCATCTGAAAGATGCTGTTCAAATAGGAATATAATTATTAAAATAAAAAATATGTCGGTAAATAATTTAGAAGTTTGTTTTAAACAACAGGAAGAAACTCCCGAAGGTTTTATTAATGAAGATGATATGGATATGAAATGGGAAAAATTCGCTGAAAAAATTCGTTCTTTCTTAAATTTAGAGGAAGTTGACAAGGATAAATTATCAAATATTGAGGGCAAATTATCAAATTGTATGACAACCACTGATCACGAAAAATTAATAGATTTGATCACATCTTTAAATGAAAAAGTTGATTCTTTAACAAATAGGCTTGTTTCATTAGAGTCTCAACAACAATCTATTAATGTTGATAAATCATTGGCGTATGAAGATGCAGTAAATACCTTCATCAATCTAAATGATAGGATATTCAATTTGAGACGCTATTCAGAAGCAATCACAGAATTATTTCAATATTTATCTTTACAAAAAGAAAGTGTAAATAAATCTGTCATTTCCAATGGAGTTATAGAAGATAAAGATAAAGAAAAATTGCATATTCTTCTTGGCGACATTGAGAGTTTTATTAACAACCAAGTATCTGTGATTAATAATTATTTGGCTAATAACCCGTGTTATTATGAGACATATAAAGATTGTATTAGATTCCCTTTGAATCAACATTTCTCAAAAAAATATGATTCGAATATCGGAGGGGATGACAATATTGATGGAAAAAATATTAAAAAGGTAAATAAATTAGGGTATCATTTTCCTAAATCCAGAAGTGGCGCATATATAGAAAAGTCAATAGTAACTATTTTTGATAATTAATAAAAATAAAAGTTTATGGGAAAGATTTTTGAAACAATTAAGTCTTTTTTGACAAAGGATGAAATTCATTACTCGCTTAATGAGAGTAATGATATTTTTAGTTTTGGTTTTAATACAGAGCATGGGGCGATACGAGAAAAAATTCTTGTAAATGAGGAAAAAGAATGGTTTTGGGTGACAGGTTTTTTTCCTAACAATATTCCTGTCAAATATATTGACAAGGTTTATCCTATATTAAACGAGTTAAATCGATTACAATCAGGAAATTTTGTCAAATTCTGTGTTGACCCTCAAGATGGTGAATTATCTTGTACATGGATTGCAACTGTTAAGAATGAAGCTATTAATGAGCAAATAGTCCAAAGTTTAATTTATACAGTTGTTAAATCAATAGACAATGAGTACGAAAACATAATGAAAGTGGTATATAATTAAAACTCTTTATGTTTGATTTCGATTTCAATATTGACGATGGATACATAGATGATAATGGAGTTTCTGAATTAGCAAACCATTCAGGAACTACCATTCATTTTGATGCATTGGAAAATAGTCCTTTCTCGGAATTTAGCTCTCATGCCAATTACGATGAAATGGTATATAATTTTTCTTTGGTTGAGCATAGTTCAATGATTGATGCAGGTTCATTACATTCGCACGATTATGAACCTTCTTTTGGAAGTGGACATTTGGAACCGTACGACCATTCATCAACAACCAATTTATTGCATCGGATACAAGACCCTGTTGGGCAATATGCAATTCATAATATCGGATGGTCGCCTCATTTGGGACCTTTTACGGAAGTGCATTTGCCGGAAGATTATACAGTGTCGGATATTAAACAGGCTTGTAATTCCATTGGTGATGTTCTTCATTGGAAACATTTGCCTGTTAATGTCACCGATAGTGTTGATAATGCAGCATTTAATTCCGGATATTTCACAAGGTTTACTTTTGATGATAAATTGTATCTTAATCCTGATTATGCTCGTCAAGCTGTACAGGAGGTTGGCTCTACGGATGTTATACTTTCCAATATGGGACACGAATACGGTCATTCAATGTTATATAAATTATGTGGTGATGACATAAGCCGGTATTATCATGAAAAAGGAGCTGATTTTGTTTCAGGTTTTGTAAATGGCAAACTCCATCTGGACATAGATGCAGTAAGAAAAGACTTCGAAAGGAATATTTTCCCCGAAGAAGCCAGTGATTTTTATCCCGGTGCTACCGAACGCTGGGCTGCTGTACAAGCGGGTTATTATTTTTCTCACATGGCAAATGCAGATAATTTAATTGATGCTTTAAAAGATAGAAGCTTTATACAGATTATAGAAAATATATCAGCATAATATTATGGAAGACTTTTTTGATATAATGAACGAATCATCTGCAATCTCAGGTCTTATGTCAACCGGAGATATTCAGTTAGATAATTTACTTCAGGAAGTAGATATTGCTATACAAGATGTTAGGGATTTTACCTTACCTAATGATATGGTAATGGATGCTGTAAATGGAGCAAGTGATTTTTTCGGAATGTTGCATCCGGCAATTATTGACAGTGGAGCAACCGGCGTTTGGACATTAGACCCCATGACTTATGGTGATGATGTAGTAGGCTTTGCTCGCCAACA
This sequence comes from Dysgonamonadaceae bacterium, assembly GCA_031256775.1. Lineage (GTDB taxonomy): Bacteria > Bacteroidota > Bacteroidia > Bacteroidales > Azobacteroidaceae > Azobacteroides. The sequence goes on along the minus strand of JAIRPX010000053.1, from coordinate 895 downwards.
AATGATGGAAATGGGTATCTATGGTCAAGATGCTTTGAACCTTGTAATGACACATGAATGTGGACATCGCGCCTTACAAGCCATGCAGTTGGATTCTTGGACGGAAGAACTTGGTTGTGATTACCTTGCCGGTATTCGTGCCGGATTACAACACCAAGAAATTGGCATATTTGAAAATTCACTGGCTAATACTTTTGGTAGTGAAACCCATCCTTCCGGCTCTTTGCGGGTAGATTTTATTGAATATGGGAAACATGTTGCAGAACAAATGCAAGAGAATGGAGTTCAACCTACTTTTGAAAATTGTATGGAAGCATTTAATCAACATCTTGCTGATGAGTCAAATGTGATAGCACAAGCTCGCGAACAAATCGGATTATTAAATGTAGATTCGCCGGAATTATCCAATAGTCATCAAGTCGCTTTTACCGGCAAATATACCGATGCGGAAATAAATAAATTGCGCGAAAATGTCAGCAAGTACGAATACGAGGTAAGCAATCTGAAACAAAAAGTGCATCATTGGGAAAACTGTTACGGTTTAAGCCATAGTTCCGGCGATTTATCCAAACTGAACAGTGCAAAATCGGAATTGAATAATGCGCTGTCAAATCTCAAAGATGCAAAAAGCAAACTCAGTTATGCAACATAAAATAATCAATCGTATGGCAACAAATCAAATAATCAACTACCCCCTCCTCTTGGAAAAACTCACCGCCTACGCCAAGTCCGCCGGTAAAACTGCCGCCCGTCCGGTATTGCTTTTGTATTTTGTGCTGAAAAGCCCCGACACGCCAAAAGCGGACAAGTTACTCGTCCTGTCCGCTTTGTCCTATCTGGTTTTGCCTATTGACTTGATTTCCGCCAAGCGTTTGCCTGTCATCGGTTGGATAGA